>NZ_JCACKG010000195.1:0-83673 GCF_059505265.1 Myxacorys chilensis
TTTATTTCACTGCCTTGCTGATTGAACTTCGCTGAAATGTCAACACAACCTAGAGGTTTGGTAGATCAGAGATGAATGTTAAGAATTCTAAGAACTCCACTCCTCTGTCACCCTTCACAGGTAAATTCACAATTGGAATCATTTCATCACTAATAGGAAGTTTTCTTATGACAGGTTCATATGCAGCCTCATATTTGCCCTGGATTCTGATTCCTGTAGTGACCTGGCTATTGCCAGTCGTCGTTATGGGACTTCTGTTTCTTTACATCGAGCACGAAGACCCCACAGGCATCTAATCTCTAATTTCAAGCTTGTGAAATACAAAACCGCCTTACTGCTCTAGCAAGGCGGTTTCTTGTCTTAAAACCTAACTTAACGAAGCTTCTCTTACATGGAAGAGCCAATCCCTGCGTAAGAACCGTAGAAAAACAGTCCCATAATTCCGATAATGCCCAAGCCCGCAACCGTTGCTACAAGCCAAAGGGGAACCCGTCCGTTATTGATCATTTCTCCTCCTAACAAGCAAGACCATAAATAAACCTGATCCAGGCAAGCTGGACTGAAACCATTCTCTCACTAGTTAAAGAAGTAACTAGAGAAAAGAATTCCAATCGTGAAAATGAGCAGCAGACCCAAATACAGCGACGTCCGGTTGAGTTCAACAGGTTGTTTGTTGGGGTTGGGAGAGCCTTTGATACCAGCCATTGTAGTATTCTCCTAACGTTGAATAAATTGCATTGCCGCGATCGCGCCGATAAAGAAAATAGCGGGCACAGCTAAGGTATGAACCGCGATCCAGCGGACCGTAAAAATGGGATAAGAAATGGGTTGATTCGGATTTCCGCTCGTCATTGCTTTGCTCTTCTTTTAAACTACTTACCGCTACGAACTTGAGATGTGAATTGATCGACCTGCTGCTTCGCTTGCTGACGATTGCTAACGATGGGAGCCGATTCTTGACGTGCCATCGGATAGTATTCGTTTGGACGAGGAGTACCAAACACGTCGTAAGCTAACCCGGTGCTGACAAATAACCAGCCAGCAACAAATAATGCTGGAATAGTGATGCTATGAATAATCCAATAGCGAACACTCGTAATAATGTCACCGAATGGACGCTCACCAGTAGTACCAGCCATTTAGATTCCTCCGCAAACAACATTGAAAGCTGTAATAACTATCATACGGGACTTCAGAAAACCTCACAAGCAAGGTTTTTGAATTTAGGTTTTTCTTGCCCATTCCCGATGATTCAGATGTCAGAAAACAAGCCTATTCTCGGTCGAAATTTCTATCTCAATTACGCGGCATTAGACACACCTTGATACTTTAGTAACGTACCACGCTGACCTAACACATAACCCCGGTTGGTGTCAAAGAAAACGATCTTATAGAGGTTAGCCGGAACGTCTTCAATTTCGCGGTCTTTCTGCCAGGTTTGTCCGCCGTCGAAGCTTGCAAGTAAGTTACCGCTACCGCCCACAATCCAGAGTTCTTCAGGTGTCCGATACGCGAGATCCAACATTCCCCAACTGGTGGAGAATTCAGGATTTTGAGCGTCTAGCCAATCTTCCGGATCAGGAGATGCGGTGAATTGAAGCTGTCCGCCTCGGGCTAACATCCACAGCCGCCCATCTTGACTAAAGCCCATACTCTGCAAGCGACGAGAGCTATTTCGGTTGTAGGGATGCCATTCGGTGTCGCCGGGTTGCCAGACCGAGTAGAAGTTACCACGGGCCGAGACGGCCACGTATTTTCCGTCTTGCGATCGCTTGAGCGTCCGAACGACTCCAAAGGCGTCAGAAACAAGCGCTTTCCAATTCTTACCGCCATCCGTTGTGCGATAGAGAGCGCCAATATCTGTAGACATTTCCGCTGTCTTGTCACCAAGTGCCGCAACCTGATCGGGTGCGCCCGGAAGCTTTTCGCTCAGTGCCACTCGTGCCCACGATTGACCTCCATCGGTGGTGTGCAACAAGAGGGAGGGCTGACCTGCAATCCAGCCCTCGTCACCAGAGAAACTGACTGAGGTGAAGCGATACTTCTGCTCTCCCAAATCCAGCACTTTCTGCTGCCATGTTTTGCCGCCATCGGTTGTTTCTAGCAACGCTGAATTTGTCCCGACAATCCAGCCGTGCTGCGAATTAGAGGTGAAGCTAATCCCCAACATATTTTCTTGCAACGGCAACTCAATCACTTGCCACGGATTGACGCTCAAGGCGGGCAAAAATACTTGGCAGCCCGTTGTCAGCAAGACAACCGCTACTAAGATGACAATTTGTTTCCAAGCTTTCACAATCCGGTGCATCACTTTACTTAATCTCTGTCCACTTAGAGGGTTTACAAGGTTTTGTACGAGCATGAATACGAACGTCTAGAAGCCTTACTGAATCCCATACATGCCGAGAAACAAGAGGAACGCTAGGACCAGACCCCCAAAAATGAGAATGTTTTTCTGGCCTGGGGTGAGAGTATTGACACCAAGACCGTAGTTCAAATTCTCTTTAAATCCGGATGGCGCACCTACCGGGCCAATACTGGCAAATCTTGACTTTGGCGCACCGCAAACCGGGCATTTCCAGTCGGCAGGCAAATCTTCAAATGCCGTTCCAGCAGCAATTCTGCGCCGATCGTCACCTTTGATAGGCTCGTAGTCGTACCCACAGGCAGCACATTCGTAGCGATCGAGAGTCTTTGGATCAACAGCTTCGGTACTCATAAAAGAAACTTAGGTGTAGGGGATAACTCTGCCAACCTTAAAATCTCCGTTACATATTATGACATTAGCTGGATTACTCTTCGCAGTATTCTACAAATCTCTACCAGTAGATCGATGAGACGCGCGAAGTTTTCGCGTCAACTGTCAATTAAACTAACTTCTGTAATAAATCTTATTAACATTCTGATTTTCCATAGCTTGATCTCAATAGACAGTATCTATAAAAGAGTGGCGTCAATTTAAGGAAAATCAGGGTTTGGCCGCATCGGAGTGAGGAGCAGCGACCTATAATAAACTGTGAAGCATCATTAACGTAACGATCTTCAACACTGTGATTTGACGTAAATCATGGTCTGAAATCTATGTTTTGAAGTAGAGGCAGCGACTTACGTGTTTGTTTTAAGCGGCTACGAGTATCTTTTAGGCTTCTTTCTGGTTTGTAGTTTAGTTCCGATCTTGGCGCTAGTGGCATCGAAGCTAGTGCGCCCCAGTCGACGTGGGCCTGAACGGAGAACTACTTATGAATCTGGTATGGAGCCAATTGGAGGCGCATGGATTCAGTTCAACATTCGCTATTACATGTTTGCTCTGATCTTTGTAATCTTCGATGTTGAGACTGTCTTTCTATATCCTTGGGCTGTCGCGTTTAGCCGCTTGGGGTTACTCGCGTTTATCGAAGCCCTCATCTTTATTGGAATTCTTGTTGTTGGTCTCGTCTACGCTTGGCGCAAAGGAGCGTTGGAATGGTCATGAATCCTGAAATGGCGACTGAAAATACAGAGTCGCTGATAAATCCGATCGAGCGTCCTGCTGTGACGCAAGAATTATCTGAGAATGTTGTTCTAACCACCGTAGACGATCTCTATAACTGGTCGCGGATGTCGAGCCTTTGGCCGTTGCTGTTTGGGACAGCTTGTTGCTTTATTGAGTTTGCGGCGTTGATTGGGTCGCGCTTTGACTTCGATCGCTTTGGACTGGTTCCGCGATCGAGTCCTCGGCAAGCTGACTTAATTATTACGGCAGGCACAATCACCATGAAGATGGCTCCAGCGTTGGTGCGTCTTTATGAGCAGATGCCGGAACCGAAGTATGTGATCGCGATGGGTGCCTGCACGATTACGGGCGGGATGTTCAGCGTTGATTCTCCGTCCGCTGTTCGAGGAGTGGATAAGCTGATTCCGGTCGATATTTATCTACCGGGGTGCCCGCCTCGTCCTGAAGCGATCATTGATGCGATCATTAAGCTGCGGAAGAAGATCTCGAACGAATCGATTCAAGAACGCGGCGCACTGCGTCAGGTTCACCGCTATTACAGCACGACGCATAACATGAAAGCGGCAGAGGCGATTCACGATGGAAAGTATCTCCAAGCAGAAAGCCGGATGGCTCCGCCTCGTGAATTGGCTGAGGCGTTAGGTCTACCGATTCCGGTGGCGCTGAAAGAAGCAGAGAAGGAGGGACGCGATCGTGTCTGAAGAAGAAATTAAATCCTCTGAGGCAGAAGCCAAACCTGAAGCAGCAGCCAAACCTGCTCCCGAAGCTGCTCCGATTGTGGAAGCGGGTAAGTCATCGAAGTGGCTCACCGAGCAGGGATTCGATCACGAGTTCTTGGGCAGGGATGCGAGTGGTGTTGAGATGATTAAGGTAGAGCCTGATCTTCTCATTCCGTTCTGTGCGGCGTTGCATGCAGAAGGATTTAACTATCTCCAGTGTCAGGGCGGTTATGATACTGGCCCTGGTGGGGATTTGGTTAGTTTCTATCACCTAATTAAATGCGGCGATGATGTTGATCGTCCTGATGAGGTGCGGCTCAAAGTCTTTCTCCCGCGCGAAAATCCTAGAGTGCCTTCGGTGTTTTGGATTTGGAAGGCAGCAGACTGGCAAGAGCGCGAGACGTTTGATATGTACGGCATTATCTATGAAGGGCATCCAAACTTGAAGCGGTTGCTGATGCCGGAAGATTGGGTGGGCTATCCGCTTCGGAAAGACTACATCTCACAAGACTTCTACGAACTGCAAGACGCTTACTAGAGTTGACTTGTTTAACGTGAAGACTCTCCTCAGTTCTTGAGGGGAGTTTTTTTGTGGGAATGCGATCGCGCGGAGCTTCGCAAGGGAAATTGCGATCGATAAGAAAAGCAGAAACTTTAGTTCAATACATTTCTACTTATGTTATCGATTAACAAGGATCAAGAACAAAATAACAAAGATCTGTTCTTAATGTTCGTTGATCAAGAACAAAACAATGTTGATCGATAACGTAAATGGAAACTTTAGTTCAATACCTCTCTACTTTTTTATTAGTCCAGGTTAGTTAGGAACTAAAGGATGTCAGTTGGCGGTGAATCGAACTGGAATGGCTATCTTTCAGCTACTGCTCTGCGGGGTTGCCCTCACCTCAACCCTCTCCCGTGGGAGAGGGAGCGATGTGTGGTTTTATCGAATTCACGATCGCAGTTAAGGCAGCGATCGCCGTTGATGCCGCGTGAGAATGCTCATGACTTCATCGGCAGTGCCAGTCGGCAAGAGCGGACTCCAATCTCCGGCTTCGGCAAATCCGCGTCGATGCAAGGTGTGAATTGTTTCGGTTACACCTGTAGACGTGCCAACGATAATGATCCTTAAGCGTTCTTGTTGAGTGAGAGGCGGAGGAGACGCGACGACGGTTTGCAGTGCATTCTCATGCGGCGGCTGAGGTTCGACAAACGATCGACGCAAGGTTCTATTCATGATGGATTCTCCGAGTTGAGTTCAGTAATCGCGAGATTATGAACCCAAAAAGTTAGCCACCCCGCACGACACACGAAGCAGGGTGGCTGAGGAGAATGGTAAAATCCATCCTTAGCCTACCGAACTGCTACCTCAGTTTGGCGGGTTAGCTGCTCAAGGTTGTTGGCGCAACTTTGAGTAGCGGCTAAATTTTTGGGTGAGTCACGGAAGCGACTTAATTTGTGAGCGTAGAAGATTTTGCGATGTTCGTCAAGTAGGGCGCTGGGGATTGAAGGGGTGCAATTGGCTCTGCCAAGCTCCGAAGGATTGCCTTCTAAAACGGGTTTTCCTCAGTAAATAAGTCAACCTGTGAGTATCAAGGAACCCAGCATCAAATCTGGTTTAGGGATTAACAACAAAGGTTTGTTGAAGGGACGAAAATGCTCTTTAATCTTTGAGAATATTATCTGAACAGCCCGCTGCATAACATGTTGCATAGGAATATTATATGGCTCTCCGTCTGCCTATTCCTCTAATTTGAGAGATGGACAGATTAGAGTAGGAAAAATTCATCTTAATTATGCTGCACACGCCTAGATTGAGGGTAAATTAAGCAGACACAGCGTGTTCTGAACGACACCATTGACATGAAATTCAAGAACAGGAACTTGCGCGAGATAGCGGAAATGGTAATAGGCAACGTCCCGCATTTCCCGTATCGCTCTAGTAGTTATATCACTCGGTTTTTTGAAGAATGCGACTTGGACTTTGTTCATGATGGTTCAACTCGCTGCTGGTGGACTGAAGAAAGGCTAGCGGAATTGCTGCAAGAACCACAACCGACTGCTTACGCCTTACCGGAGCGCTTTGTGCATGTATTACGAATATTGATGCATAAATCCGATGCAGAGGAAGACGACCCAGATCGTTCACTCGCGCTTGAGGCATTGAATAAATCTCTATCGCGAGAAGGCTACGAAGCCTTCTATGGGGAAGATGATCTATTGTACATACGTCACATCGGGACAAAAACGGTATCGACGGCTCCTAATCCTCACCGACCGTTCACGCCGAAGGAGATTAAAAGGAGAAAACAACTTACTGATTATTTGGATAAATGTTCTGAAGATGAACTAATCGAAGAAGTCTTGCTCCCGTTGTTTCGACAGTTGGGCTATCACCGAATTACGGCAGCGGGTCACAAAGATAAAGCGCTTGAGTACGGTAAGGATGTATGGATGAAATTTATCCTCCCAACACAGCACGTTCTCTACTTCGGTCTCCAAGCAAAAAAAGGCAAGCTTGATTCTTCAGGCGTTACCAAATCAGGTAATGCAAATGTAGCTGAGATTCACAACCAAGTCATGATGATGCTAGGGCATGAGATTTTTGATCCTGAAATTGGAAAACGAGTTCTTGTGGATCATGCCTTTATTGTTGCTGGTGGAGAAATCACTAAAGCTGCGCGGAACTGGCTTGGAAATAAGCTTGATGTCTCAAAACGTAGTCAGATCCTTTTCATGGACAGAGAGGACATTTTGAATCTTTATGTCGTTACAAACTTACCACTTCCACAGGGAGTGATTTCTAAAGCTCCTGCTGCTGAAGATAATGAATTGGCTTTTTAGGTACTCTAAAGTAGCAACCGTTGACAGGAACCGTTAGGCTTTGCTACTCAATTTTAAGTTTCACCGCGATCGCTTCTGCTGAACCCGAAAGCGATAGCCTCTGTTAAGTTTCAAAGCGATTGGCTGTCCCAAACCCGGAGCGATCGCGCCACTAACGCCCGTGATTAACAAGTGCGCCAACAGGCAGCAAACTAGATCAAGCAAGAGAAAACAGAATAAGCCTTCAGGCTTAAACTAGTAGATACCTTGAATGCAAAACTCTTATGAGCATTAGTCTCACTCCCGACCAAGAACGTCTAATTCAAACCAAACTTCAGTCTGGCAAATACCGCTCCGCAGAAGAAGTGCTTGAAATTGCCTTGCGCTTACTCGACCAATACGATCGCGCCGACGCCGAATGGGTTGAGGACGTGCGAGCAAAAATTGATGCCGCGATTAAAACCCCAACGCATACCCCTCTAATAGATGGTGAAACGTTCGTAAACCAAATTCTGGAGCGGTTTCAGCAAGCGCATTAAGCATAGATATGAGACGGTATTGAAATTCTGTGTGTTGTAAGCGGTCGTCGTAACTTTCCGTCACTCTTTGAAGAATCCAACTAAGATACATTCTTGCACTGCCTTCAGCGATGGTTTCAGCCTTATTAGGTGTAGCGATCTCTTGAACGATTTCGAGATCAATAGCGATCACATCCTTAAAGTTTTAAAGCATCGCTTCTACCATTTATTGCGATCGCCCAGTCAAATCGCTAAAGCAAAGGGTCTACATTTTGATACGTCATAACAATAAGTCATAGAGCTAAACCCAACGCAGATACTACACTCGGCTTTTGCATTTGAGCATTCTAGTCGTTATACAGCCGTTGCATAAACTGTAACCAATGAATTTCTATTCTCTCTAGCTCGGCATAATAGCACCAGCAAATTCTATCGCTAGTTCTGAGTTATGGCGTTTCAAGATGCTCGGCTGGTTCAGATCCTTTTTCTCTCAACGTTTCTGTTTCTAGGCTTTTGGACTCGCGACTGGACACTGCGATCGCAGGTCATTGGAGTAGCGATCGCAGCGTGCCTGTTAACTCAATTTGCAGTGCAACGGTACAGAGAAGATCAACCGTTCACACCTCAATCTTTTTTGAGTCCACTCATCACATCACTCGGATTGAGTTTGCTGCTACGGGTAGATCATTGCAGCACAATGGCGCTGGCTGGCGGAGCAGCAATTTTAAGTAAATCTGTATTTCAGGTTGGCGGCAAACATGTGTTTAATCCAGCCAATTTTGGAATTGTGGTGGCATTGCTGCTGACAGGAGCGTGGGTGTCTCCGGGGCAGTGGGGTGAAGAAGGGTGGTATGTGGTGCTGTTTTTGGCCACAGGTGGATTGGTAGTGGGTAAGGTCGGGAGATGGGACACCACACTGGCATTTTTGGGCATGTATGCCGGGTTAGAAGCGGTACGAAATGTCTGGTTGGGGTGGACTTGGGATGTTTGGGCACATCGACTGATGAGCGGTTCACTGCTGATGTTTGCGCTGTTTATGGTGACTGATCCGCGATCGATTCCCAATGCTCGGACGGGTCGAATTATTTGGGCAGGTGCGATCGCGCTACTTACTTTTATTCTTCGCAACTATTTTTTCATTCCAACAGCAGTGTTTTGGGCGTTGTTTGCGCTCGCGCCGCTCACGATTCTGTTAGATCGTTTGTTTCCAGACGATCGTTTTGTGTGGAAACAAAATTCTCAAACGCAAGATTCTCAACTGGAGGTTTCAGTATGAAGCTAATTCGATTTGCACTTTCATTATTAGTTATTGTCATCAGTGGATGCATATTTGCCACAAAAGCATGGGCATTCTGCGGTTTTTATGTTGCGAAAGCTGATTCCAAGTTATACAACCAAGCGTCACAAGTTGCGATCGCGCATAGTGGTAAAAAAACTGTTTTAACGATGGCAAACGATTACCAAGGCGAGGTGAAAGATTTTGCTATTGTTGTTCCCGTTCCCGTTGTCTTGCAAAAGGAGCAGGTTAAAATCGCGGAGCCTAAAATCATTGAGCGATTAGATGCTTTTAGCGCTCCACGATTGGTTGAATACTTTGACGAAGATCCTTGTCGGGTGAACGAGGATCGAGCGTATAGTAGAGCGCCAATGCCTCAAGCAGCTCCAGCTCCCGCCGCCGGTCAAAGAGGTGAGGCATCGCTCGGAGTAACGGTTGAAGCCAAATTCAATGTAGGAGAATACGACATTCTGATTCTGAGTGCCAAAGAATCTGGTGGACTCGAAACGTGGCTGCGTCAGAATGGCTACAAACTGCCTCAAGGCGCAAACCAATTGCTGAAACCCTACATTCGACAGAAGCTAAAATTCTTTGTGACTAAGGTCAATTTAGAAAAATTTGACCAGTCTGGAATCGAAAAATTACGTCCTCTGCAAATTGCTTACGAGTCACCGCGATTTATGTTGCCGATTCGGTTAGGCATGATCAATGCAAAACAAGCACAAGATTTGTTGATTTACATTCTTTCACCCAAAGGACAAGCAGACGTCACCAACTATCGAACGGTGAAAGTGCCGTCGGGTGAGGAAGTTCCTGTGTTTGTGAAAAATGAGTTTTCCGACTTTTATACTTCGACATTTGCCAGTTCCTACGATCGCGAAGGTCGAAATGTCGCTTTTCTGGAGTACGCGTGGGATATGAGTAATTGCGACCCCTGTTCGGCTGAGCCTCTAAATCAAGACGAACTGAAGCAAGCAGGTGTATTCTGGCTCAATGGTTCTGAAGCATCAACAAGATCGATTCCACCGATGTTTGGGCGTCCGATGCCCGAAGCGGATGCAGGAGTGTTTATCACTCGACTACATGTGCGCTACACTCGCGACAAATTTCCTGAAGATCTGATGTTTCAAGAAACGTCAAATCGCGATTCATTTCAAGGGCGGTATGTGTTGCGCCATGCGTTTACTGGCACAACGACGTGTCAAGAGGAAAGACGTTACACGCGATCGCTGCCTCAGCGCTATGAAAAAGAAGCTCAAACCCTCGCTCGCTTAACGGGCTGGAATATTAATGACATTCGCAAGAAATTGCCGCAAGTTCAGAAGCTCTCGTGGTGGCGGCAGGTGTTCCTGTCGTTAGTAGACTAACGTTGCATTAATGAAGAATGGGCTGGTGTGGCTCGCAATCATTGCGTCAGCCTCATCAACCTGTCTCTGTTTGCAGATCAGATTGACAGGGATACTTTCATTAATATCCCTGTCAGCCTATTTAAAAGCCTTTAGCAGCCATATTTTGCGCCATCTCTAAATGATCTGAGACAATCGGCAAGAACTGGTTTGCAAGCGCTTTCAGATTTGCATCGCGTCCTTCTCTCAGATAAGTCTGATATTCAGCTTGAGTTCCGGCATGACCTCGGACTTGACCAACAATATAGGCTCTATCAAAGTCAGCACCTGATAATTGAGACAACTCAGTTAGCAAAGGACGATTGAGAGGACCAACATCCTTTGGCAAGGTGATGCCTTTCTTCATTGCAACCGGCATGAGCCTTTGGCTAGAAGTCGTATGGTCGCGAATCATGCGTTCTGCGTACTGCCGCACGTTTGGATTGGTCGATTTCTGCAACGCGAGTTGGCTGGTTTGAATTTCCGTTTGGTCGCTTTGGGCCGCTTTGATAGCGAACTTAGTATCGATATCGCGAGTTGCCGCAGGAGATACTCTCGAACCTGGTGTGGCTGGTTTTGCTGGTGTGGCTGGTCTTGGACGAGGCGAAGTATCTACTTGGGGCGCACGAGGAGACGATGGAGAGGTAGGAGCTTGAGCTAAAGCAAGCGAGTCTGCCTCTAAAGGCGAGTGAGTCTTCAGCCCAGTATGAGGCAGTCCCATAATTCCAAACAACGCCCCAACGCCGACCAGACTTAGAGAACCAGCAATTTTTCTAACCTTGTGTTTTTGAAAGATGGTCATGAGGGGTAACAACGTTCTATTAAGGGTTAATCTTCAGCTTCAGATTAGCGATCGCTATTCCACGATTCGTCTACCCAAAGAACAACTTGGTCTCAACCACGAGACAGAACACATTTATTACCACGCCCACATCGCCCTTATAGACAGCGGCTTAAAATCGTCTCAACTTTGAGCAAATGTTCAACAAAAATTAAGTGTTCTACAAATAAAATCCAGTTTTGTCTGGGCTGGTATGATATGCAAGATTAAACCAGATTGAGCATTCATTGTTTTTGAGGGACATAGGCATGAAAGCCATGATCGTCGCGCTGCTGTTGGTGCTAACCCTATTAGGATTTCCGAAAGCAGCGTCCGCCCACGCGCTACAGGCAGACTATTCGCTGCTCCAGAAGTCTCAGCTAGAAATTCAGGCGAAGTTTAGCACTGGAGAACCATACCCGTTTGCAGATGTGCAAGTCTTTGCTCCTAAAGATGCAACTCGCCCTTGGTTGGAGAGCAAAGCCAATGCTCAAGGACAGTTTGAGTTTATTCCAGATCCATTGCAGAAGGGCGATTGGACAGTCAAAATTGGCAAGTCAGACCACAAAGATATTTTGACGATTCCGGTCAGCGATCGCGGAGTTGAAGTAAACGAGATCAGCCAAGGATTCATGCGATCGCTAAAAGCTCAACTCGCCATTTGGGGATTTGCCGCGATCGCGGGTATTACCGGAACTCGCTTGCTATCGCCCCGTCTGCTAAATCGGTAGGTTTTTCATATTCGATACTCCAACGCGCGATCGCACTTTAATCAAGAGCGATCGCTTTTTTACAATTACTCACTCGCGCTCCACAAAAGTGCGATCGCTGACAACACGGTTACTGTTACAACACGGCTATAAGTTAACGGCTATAAATTAACAGCGATATAACTGACAACGAAGGTTTTCCCATGAAACGACTGCATCAATTCGCGGGTTATCTCACAGTAATGCTATTCGGGTTTGCCTTGACCGCATCGCCTGCGATCGCGCATCCACTCCACCTAGAATTTCTGCTTACACAAGAGCCATTGACACCAGCGTTATTTCTAGCAGGATTGGGTATTGCGTTTTGTATTGGTGCAGGACATGCGTTAACGCCAGGTCACGGTAAGACGATGGTTGCCGCTTACTTAGTTGGAACTCAAGGCACTCCGCAGCAGGCAGTCTTGCTCGGAGTTGTCACCACATTAACGCATACGATCGGAGTGTTTGCTTTAGGAATCGTTGCGTTAGTTGCTTCTCGATATGTTGTACCAGAAGATTTGTATCCTGTTCTCAGTCTAGTGAGCGGAATCACAATCGTTGGTGTTGGTTCTCAATTAATTTTAGATCGGCTTCAATCATCTTCCAGCCATCATTCTCACGATCATGCTCATGATCATGAGCATCACCATCACAAATCCGTTACCACCTCTTCGCTGATCTCTTTAGGAATTGCGGGTGGATTAGTTCCTTGTCCGTCGGCGTTAGTATTATTGCTCAGCGCGATCGCACTTCATCAAACCGTTTATGGCATCGTTCTGGTGAGCGCTTTTAGTCTCGGTCTAGCGTCTGTACTAATCGCATTAGGCATCGCGGCAATTTATGCCCACCATTGGTTTGAGCAGTTCTCATTTGAGCAGTTTTCAATGGGGCAACTGCTTCAAAAATATCTTCCGATTGCTAGTGCGATCACTATCACCCTTGTTGGCGTTGTACTATCCGCAAACGCACTTCTGTAATCCGTTTATAATTCAACGTAAGTTCAACTTAAATCACAGTTCCGAAATTGCGCATCTTGAGAGTGAAGACTGAAATAGTCTTTTCTATAGATGATGGAAATTTCGTAAATCTGTCATAAGATAGAGTAGACATATTGATACTACATGTGTAGTATTTTAATAGAAGAATATTTGAGGAGCTTGCCTTCCCATGTTATGTAACTTCCCCTGGAACAGTACCGTTGAGCCACGACCCAGCACCAGCTTGGGTAATGTGCTGTTCGCAGTTGCGGGAACATATGGCGTCGGCGGCGATATAGCTATTAATGCCATTGGCATGATCTCGGAGAAATCAGACCACAGAGAGCCAGATCTAGATCAATCGACTCAGAGCGGAAGGTGCAGGCGCGTCCTGTCACCCACATAAAGCCAGAGCAGTTTATCGACTGTAACTAGCTACCCCCGCTCTTAGAACCAGAGACGGGGGTTCTTTTTTGGAGGTTTGCACATTAGCCGTCGCTAACCAGTTTTAGAACATTAAGGACATTAGTTAACCGAGCCAGTCATGGATTGAATGAGACTTCAACCTTTGCACGGCTGGCTCAAACCGCCACCCAGGAGTGACGCACGATGTTAAAGCTCACCTACACCGAATTTGGATTGCACTTAGAGCGGGTCACCACTTCTCTGGAGACGCTGGTTGCTCAGCGAGTTGTGTTGGCGCTGCGTTTAGGATGCACGCTGCACGTTGAGTCGAGCCGAGCCGCCTTTCTGATTTCTGCTCACGCTCCGGGGTTAGCCACTCTAGAAGGAATGGTGCGCTCCTTCGGAGCTTCGCAAAGCGAATCGCTCAAAGAATCGCAGCACTCGACGCTAACACTGGCATTGGTCGATGATGAATTTGTCGAGGTCGGCTTGCAAGGTAGCTGGATAGCAGACAGCGCGGATGCTGACGAGGGAATGTTTGTCACGGCATTAGAAGAGCGGGTTGAATTCTTTGTTTATGAGCTGTGGCAAGTCACCCAAGCAGAAGCCGTCTGCAATTCGTAAGTTGTAATCCACAGTCGATTGAAAAATCACGGTGGATTACGACCTACTGGAAACATCTTGTTTTAATCGAGAAGGTTTAAGAAAGGGTAACTTTCAAAAATTACACAGCACCTCTGTTGATGACTTTTGCTCTGAAGCTATTCTTGACTCTCCATTAAACTGGAACCTTTAGAATAAAGAGAGATACTGAGTATTTCAAGTTGTGATGAACGAGGTACAAAAAATGTATAGCGTCAAGACAGAAAATCTTTTGAAGATTGGAGAAGTGGCGGCTAGCAGCAATTTGCCGATTAAAACAGTCCGCTATTATGAGGAGCTTGGATTGCTGACACCCACCGTCAGCCGCTCAGAATCTAACTACAGACTATTTAGACCGACCGTTTTGGATCGGTTGTCGTTCATTAAGCGATCGCAGGCGTTAGGTCTTACCTTGCGTGAGATTCAAGACGTTCTGAATGTGCATGATCAAGGACAACTTCCGTGTGACGAAGTAAAATACAGTCTTCAGAGGAAACTTCAACAAATTACTGAGCAGATTGAAGCTCTACAACTGCTGCGCTTTGAGCTGCAAGGTTTGTTGTCAGGTTGGCAAGATCAGCCTTCAAAGGAGATTGCGGCCCGAACGATTTGTCCAAACCTAGAAACAGCAACTCTGTTTGAAATCAATTAGAGTTAAGGCTCTTTAGCGAGGTTCCGCATCAAAACTTGAAGCGCCTTTAAAGAGAAGGTTTAGAGCGCGTCGAACGTATTCCGTCCAAGATTCAGGGTTTGGTTGAAAAATTGAGGCATAAAGCATGATTCCGCTCATCGCATCGAAGACTAAACCAGGATCTAGATCTGCCTGAATTTCACGTCTTGCTTTTGCTCGCTCCAGTACAACTGCAAAGGCTTGTCGTCGAGGTTGTAAATATTTTGTCCAGTATATCTTCGCAAACTCAGGATTGCTCGATGCACTGCTGATAATCATGGCAACGGTTTGTCGTCCGAGCGGACTGAGCGTGATTTGTGCAGCACTTTGGATTAACGCGTCAATATCGCTCTCAAGGCGACCCGTATCAGGAATGACGATTTCTTCTCGAACTCGTTCAATCGCATCTGCAACCAGTTCTGCTTTAGAGGCATAGCGACGATAAATAGTTGTTTTGCCGACTCCAGCCCGAGCCGCGATCGTGTCAATGCTCATCGCATCAAACCCAACTTCTCCCAGTATTTCTAGGGTTGCTTGCAGCATGGCTGCATGAGACTGAACACTGCGAGGTCTTCCGGGTGGCTTTTTGTTGATCTCGTTCATAGATGCTAGTATAGTTTACGAAACTGTATCGTATCGAAAATGTATGAGCCAGCAGCCTCGTCCTTATTACACCAACAAGAACAGTACTCAGACGCTTCGAGAAGGACTAGAGGAATATTATGTCTTGAATCCGAACATCACCGATCCAAGAGAACTCCCCCCGGACTTTGCGAAAATTTTGCTGGCGCATGATGTCTCGCATATTATCTACGGTTGCGACACAGGCATGTACGATGAACTCAAACTTTTGCCGCTCACGTGGTGGACTAGCAACTACAAATTTCGGGACTACCTCAACACCCGTAAAGATCCAACCATCAGTCCTGCAATTCAGGTTATGTATGATGACTTGATTAGAGAGCATGGCGTGATTTGGTTGTATACCTCAATCTTCGCTGTGTTGCCTCAACTGTTGCCAGAGTTGATTTCAATGTGGTCTAAGTCACGTGGGCGATCGCAATGAGTTCCGTTTCTCGATTTTGCTCCTTTGCTTGATCGGTCGCTTCTAGATATTCGTCAAGAGTTTGATCTACTGGCATTTATGGAGTGAGTGATCGCATCGAGGTAATCGATTGGCTTTGTCAAGCTCCGAAGGATCGCTGAGTCTCAACAAACTGTTTCCCGCAATCCTTACAGCGGTAGCACTGCTTCCCCCGACGATGCCCGTTTTTAGATAGCTGCTCCGATTGACAATGAGGACATTTCATTACTTTCATTACATTGTCTAACAGATTATCTCCCACATGCGGCTCTAAATACGACACGAGCAACGCTTCAATTTGATCCGTTAACTGTTGCCTATGCTGGAGATCTGGGCTACGAAGTGCAGCAAGCATCACAGCGTTGCTGCTATGAACACACACCTCTGCTAGTAAGTTGCATTGCGCTTCATTCAAAGCTGAGTTTCGTTGCTGCAAGAGACTTGCCATAAAATTAATTGCTTCCTGGGTCATACTGTCATCGATCGACTGGAAGATTTGGCGAGAAACATAAAACTGCACAAACACGACCCTTGACACCGGCTGCTCAAACAACCCTGCGACAGCACTTGCAACAGTGTGAATCATTTGACGGAGGGGTAGCTCAACAATGTCTGGGGTGTTAGTCTGTGCCCACATTTGTTTAACTCGTTCACTGTGACGTAATTCCATTGCGTTGAAAATTGCAGCTTTATCAGGAAAAAACTGGTAGAGAGACCCGATCGCTGTCCCCGCTTTCGCAGCAATTAGATGAGTCGTCGCTGTTTCGTAGCCCACCTCATCAAACACGGCTGCCGCCGCATCCAAAATTTTTTCGACCCGTTCTTTGCCTCGCTGCTGTTTGGGCTGGCGACGCAAACTTCTTGACGAAAGCGAATGTTTTGTCATATTTTAGAAACACGACGGATTTTTCACAATTTTATATCTAGCGGAGAACACTATGCAGTCTATGCTTCCCGGTGCGCCTTGGTTGTTGGCGCACAAGTCGATGCTGACCGTGAATCAACCTCGAAAGATTTCGCTGTACGGTGCTGATTATGTGATGTGGAAAGACGCTGCTGGAGAGATTCACGCCCTGCCAAACGCCTGTCCACACATGGGAGCCATGTTGTCAGAAGGGTGGTGCGAACCTCAAGGAGATCGCAGGAGTGCGGTTGTTTGTCCGTTTCATGCCCTCCAGTTTGATGCTGAAGGCTGCACCGTTTTGCCTGGCTCGAACAAGAAAACATTACCGCAACTGAACCCTTTAGACCTCATTATCCAAGGCGATTTCGTTTGGTCGTATGGAGGTCACGAACCGAAAATTCCCATTCCTACTGTGCTGAATGAAATTGCAAAGACGTACTCCTTTATTGGGCATACTGCCGATCGCAGTGTGGAAACCGATCTGTTGACCATGCTGCTGAATATGCATGACTACAATCACCAAAACGGCACGCATCGAAACTTGTTTCGCATCACCGATGTGGAGTTTCATCAATTTATTGATCAGGGGCATCATTCCCATGCATTTTATGACATGCCCACCGCCCCTTACAGCATGGTAGAAAAGCTCAGAAAACCCGATCTCATGTTGTTGCCTAGCACGATTAAAGCGCACCTGGAAAATCACTTCCCGTCCTTGGTCATTTTTCATGGAAAATCGTCATTGGGGAAAGCGGCCCAATGTCACATTTTTGTGCCCGAAACCGAGAATCGAACAAGGACTTTTATTCTGCTGTTTGGTCAAGCCAAGCATCCGCTCTTTAAGCTACTGGGTAGCACGTATCTTAAGTTTGGTGAGGTCGTTGTTGAGCAAGATGCCGATATTTTAAGCAAGATTTATGCCAATACGCCTCAGAAAATTAAACTCAACAATGAAGTGGGAATGGATTGGGTACGGCGTAATTTCGCGAGTTTCCCCAGTGTTGTAGAACCGAACCTTTCCAAGTAATCGTCAGCCTGCCGCACTCTGCATTGTTTCAGCGGAGGAACTATAATTCTCAACATGACTGGACACAGCCTATGGCGAATCTCGTTGGCTCACAAAATCGCTCCTGCTTTCACTGTTAACCCCAAGGTCGAAGCGTGTTTTGTATTTGGCTCAGCAGCGTTAGGTATTTCAGACCAGTATTCTGACCTTGAATTAGCCTTTATCTGGTCACAATTACCATCCGCCGAAGAATTACAAGCCACAGCACAAAGTGTTGGTGTCAGAGGATGGGAAATTGAGCCGTATGGGGAGGCGAAACAGGCATGGTTGGAGCAGTTCTACATATACGGTATGAAGGTTGAAGCGGGCCACTGGGCGCGAGATACGATGGACAACATCGTCATTGATGTTGTTGAGCATTACGATGTATCACAAAACGGGCTTTTGTTTGAGAAGCAAGCCACAGTATCTCATCTTCAACATGGGGTTGTTCTTTACGGCAAAGATATTGTCAAACATTGGCGAACTCGACTTTCTCCCTATCCTGAAGAACTTGCTGTTGCGATGGTTCAGAAGCATCTAAAATTCCGTCCGTTCGATGGTCAACAAATCCTGACCGAACGCCTTGAAATTCCGATGCTGTATGAAAACAACTGTGCCATTGTGCGATCGCTTCTCAACTTGCTGTTCGGACTAAACCGCATATACCACCCCGGTTTCAAGTGGACACGTTACTGGGTTGAAGTAATGAGCATTAAACCGCCTGAGCTTTTTGCGCGGTTGGAGCGTGTTTTTCAATCGGATGCCGCGAGCGGAACTCTTGAGTTGCGACAACTCACGGAAGAAACGTTCGACCTTGTAGAGAAGCACTTGCCGCAAGTTGACCTCAAGCAGCAGCGTGAAACGTTCAACCGGCTTTATCCAAAGTGGACGTTGCCTGTCAGTGACTAACCTTAACGTTCATCAATAGCAGGCTAACAATCCCATGCTGTCCATTTAACGTGCTCTAGATTTTCTAGATTTCACGTTCTAAATCTTACGTTCTAAATCTCATAGTGCCAAACGTCCATATCGCTAATGACCATCTGTTGGCGAGACAAGCGGTTGATCAATCCTTGCTCTTCAAGATGGCTAAGAATTCGAGTTACCGTCACGCGGGTTGTGCCTAAAAGTTCTGCCAAATCTTGGTGAGTCAGGTGAAAGTCGAGTAAGTGCCCTTGCTCCACCGTTCGCCCAAATCGCTTCGCCAACCAGAGTAACAACTGGATCAGAGCATCCTCAATGCGTTTGTGATGTCGAATAACAGTGAGTTCTTCTAAACACTGAATGTGCCCCAGTACTGCTTCTGTCATGTGAGACAAACTTTCTGGCGGCAGAGCGATCGCTTCCACGGCAGTGAGACATTCCATCTGGAATGGATTAACCCTAGAAAGAGTTTGTCCGATGATATCTCCTGCTTTCCAAATCCCAAGCGTAATTACGGTTCCATCCTCTAACCAAGTTAAGGTTCGCACAATACCTCGATCAATGCGCCAAAGAGAACTTGATGTTGGCGGTAAGAGCGATCGCCGATGAAACGATCGGGTATAGGTTGGGTAGTACGGTATTAGGGGCGCTAGTTGCGCTGTTGGCATATCTGATTTAATCATCTTTAGCATTGACCTTTACTAATACGAAAGTTGTCGGCTTCAAATTCCTGCACCATCTAAAAACTCTTCAATTAGTTGATTGGAGACTGCATGATTGTTATGAGAATTAGGAGAGGGAATTGCTACCGATGTTATTGGCTTCTGCGATTCCTGCCGGGGTATGCCTTGCGCCAATTGCACACGAGCGATTGCGTGTTCTAACTCCTGAATGCGATCGAACAGTACTCGAATCACTTGAGCCTCGACGTCGGGCAGTGTATCGGTATTGAGGCTCTCTTTCGTCTTCTTTTCTCTCACGATTCGTCCTGGAATGCCGACAACCGTGCAATCTGAGGGCACGTCTCGCAACACTACTGAACCCGCGCCAATCCGCGCCTGATTGCCGATTTGAATGTTGCCCAATACTTTCGCGCCTGCGCCTACGATCACGTTTTCGCCTAGAGTTGGATGACGCTTTCCGGTTTCCTTTCCGGTTCCACCCAAGGTGACATCCTGATACAGCAAACAGTTATCTCCAACGATCGCAGTTTCTCCGATCACGGTACCGCTTCCGTGATCAATCACCACTCCTTGACCGATGGTTGCGCCAGGATGAATCTCAACTCCAGTTAGAAACCGTGCCAATTGCGAAATTAGCCGAGGGATAACAGGCAGCCCAAGTCGGTAGAGCCAGTGGGCGAAGCGGTAAAACCAGAGGGCATGAAGTCCGGGGTAGCACGTGATCACTTCTAGCCAGTGGCGAGCAGCAGGATCGCGCTGATAGATAGCTTGCAAATCGGTTAACAGCATGGGTATCAGCAAGGAGTGAAGAAAAATCGTCCTAATTTCCGCCGATAGAGTGAACCCTAAAGCGAGTTCTGATTAAACTACGGCAAACTCATCAAGTTACAGTAGATTGCTTGAATTAGAATACTATCACACTCTCAAAGCTCTCCTGCCCGAAGTCGCACTTCATCTCAGATAAATTTCAAAAGACTCGACCTTCACCATTACAATCAGTTGGCATAGTGTCTTGCAGGCGGGTTAAATGTGCCAACTGTTGGGAATGAACTGCAATGTGCCGACAGACATCTGCTTTTCCTTTGAAGGCTTTGCGGCACGAGGCGGAAAGACAGATGAACATCAGGACGGCTGGGGAATTGCCTTTTTTGAGGGGGCAGGGTGTCGAGTGTTTCTCGATGAAAAACCCGCGATCACATCCCCGATCGCCGAATTAGTCCGCCACTACCCGATCAAGTCAAAGCATGTGATTGCTCATATTCGTAAGGCGACATTTGGCAAAGTGGCACTAGAAAACTGCCATCCCTTTCAGCGCGAACTTTGGGGACGATATTGGGTGTTTGCTCACAATGGCGACTTGCCCAATTTTGAGCCAGCCCGTCAGGGGTTTTATGTCCCTGTTGGGCAAACCGACAGCGAACGCGCCTTCTGTTTGATCCTCAATACATTGCGGCAAGCGTTTCCGCAGGGCAAGCCGACCTTAGAGCAGTTGTACGTCGTACTACAAGCCGTTACTCAAGACATCGCTCATTATGGGACGTTCAATTATCTGCTTTCAGACGGAGAATCTTTTTTCGCCCATTGCTCTACAAAACTCTGCTACATCGTGCGTCAGGCTCCCTTTGCCGCTGCTCACCTGATAGACGAAGAAGTGACCGTTGATTTTCAGGAGTTGACCACGCCGCTCGATCGAGTAGCGGTCATTGCGACGACGCCACTGACCGATAATGAAGCCTGGACGACTCTCCAACCAGGAGAACTGCTAGTTTTTCAGGATGGTCGATCACGCCAATTTGCTCAGCATTGCTGATCCTGCCACCAAGAAGCCGTTGTGTCAGTCCTGAGCCAGTCACATCAATCTCGCCTTTGCCGCTCAAGATTTAGGAGATTATTCTTGCGTTTGTCACCCGCACTCGATACAATCAGAGTCTACTGGAATTACGGTAACCCGAGGGATAAACCGTAGATTGTTTGGGAGATGACAGAATGAAGGCTTGGCAGCGCACGCTACAAACCGTGCAGGAAATGGTTAACCCATTTAATAAGATTAAATTCGCTTCGCTTCGAGGGTTTATATCGCTGTTTCTGATGGGGGCGGTGTTGAGTGTTGCGATCGCGGCTTGCTCGTCTGGTAACACCACTTCTAATAACGCCAGCCCAGCCTCTAATCAACAGCAAGATATTCAGTTGACGTTAGTTGGTTATGCGGTGCCCAAAGCAGCCCATGATGCCATTATTCCTAAGTTTGTCGAGCAGTGGAAGAAAGACCACAACGGTCAGAACGTCACGTTTAATCAAAGTTATGGAGGATCGGGTTCTCAGACTCGCGCCGTGATCGATGGCTTGGAAGCCGATGTTGTGCATCTTGCGATCGGAGCCGATGTACTCAAATTGGTGAGTGCTGGATTCGTCAACTCTAACTGGAATCAGCGCGTTCCCAACAACGGCAATGTGGGTGAAACGGTAGCCGCTATTATTACCCGTCCGGGAAATCCCAAAGGGATCAAATCCTTTACTGACTTAGCGCGAGATGATGTTAAGTGGGTGACGGCTGACCCGAAAACTTCGGGAGGAGCGCGTTGGAACTACTTTGCATTGTGGAACTCTGCTATCAAAGCTGGAAATGATGAAGCCAAAGCCAAGGATTTTGTCGCGAAGGCATACAAAAACGTGGCGGTGTTAGCCAAGGATGCGCGGGAATCGACCGATGCGTTCGCCAAGCAGGGTCAGGGAGACGCTCTGGTGAACTACGAAAATGAGGTGATTTTGGCAACGCAAAAGGGTGAATCGTTAGATTACGTTGTGCCAGACGTGAATATCTCGATCGACACGCCAACTACAGTCATAGATAAAAATGTGGATAAGCATGGAACACGCGAGGCGGCTGAAGCCTTTGTGAAGTTCTTGTTTACGCCAGAAGCTCAGCAAGAATTTGCCAAGGTTGGCTTCCGTCCATTAGGCGATTTGAGCAAGCAAAAGGAATTTACTGACAAGTTTCCGCCTGTGAAGCAGTTAGGCAAAATCGGCGAGTATGGCGGCTGGGAACAAGCCCAGCAAGTCTTTGAGGACGGCGGCACGTTCGACAGCATTCGTGCTCAATCGTAGTCGCTCGATCACAGTCGCTCGATCGTAGTATTGTCTGGTAGTCGATCGTAAAACGCCTGGTTCAACCTCCGCTTCTCATTCTTACCAGTCTGATCGGCTGCCAGTCCTCACCAAAACGATCACTGCTCATATCAATTCAGTTTGCCACCAATGACTATCTCCTCACTTCCAGAAAAACCGAGGTTAGGGAAAGCTTTCCTCCGGCAAATCATCCATGCGCCCTGGACATGGCGAATTATGCTCGGCTACTTAGCCGTGATGCTCATTCTACCCGTGCTGGCAATGCTGACCAAAGCGAGTGCGGTTGGACCTGCCAAGTTTTGGCAAATTGCGACTAGCCCAACTGCCCTATCTGCCTATGATGTGACGTTTACGACCTCGCTCATTGCAGCGGCATTTAATGGAGTGTTTGGCACATTGATCGCGTGGGTGCTGGTGCGTGAAGACTTTCCATTAAAGCGATTTATCGATGCGTCAGTTGATTTGCCCTTTGCCCTACCAACTTCTGTTGCCGGTTTGACGCTCGCGACAGTCTATAGCCAAAACGGTTGGTTAGGTTCACTGGCTGCGCCGTTTGGTATCAAAATTGCCTTTACTCGGATTGGGGTAGGCGTTGCAATGACGTTTATCTCACTGCCTTTTGTGATCCGCACCGTGCAACCCGTGTTGGCAGAAATGGAGCAGGACATTGAGGAAGCCGCTTGGTGTTTGGGGGCGTCACCGTGGCAAACCTTTCGACACGTCATTTTTCCGCCGCTTCTGCCAGCTATTTTGACCGGAGTTGCGCTGGGATTCTCTCGCGCGGTTGGAGAGTATGGTTCGACGGTAATTATTGCGTCAAATACTCCTTTTAGAGATCTGATTGCACCAGTGTTAATTTTTCAGCGATTAGAACAATACGACTACCCAGGTGCAACGGTAATCGGCATGGTGTTGTTGATCATCTCGCTAGTTGCACTGATTGGAATTAACTTACTACAGGCTTGGGCAAGACGGTATGACTAGTGTAGATCCCTTTCTGACAACGGCTCAGGTAACCTCTGAGAAAAAGCCAACGAAATCTAAAAGTTGGGCTTCGATCGCGCTAGTTAGCATTGCGATCGCATACCTCGCTCTCGTCCTCTATATCCCTGCCTTAAACGTCTTCATGCAAGCGTTTAGCAAAGGCGTTGGGCCTTTTCTCGCGAACTTGACTCAGCCAACCTTTTTGCACGCGATCAAGCTCACTGTGCTGATGGCTCTCATTTGCGTGCCCTTGAACACGGTGTTCGGCTTATGTGCTGCTTGGGCGATCGCGCGGCGACGATTTCCAGGTCGAACCTTCCTACTCAGCATCATTGACCTGCCGTTTTCCATTTCTCCCGTAGTCGCAGGATTGATGATCGTACTGGTCTATGGGCAACAAGGATGGTTTGGGGGTTGGTTGCAAGATCATGGAATCAGGGTTGTGTTTGCGTTTCCGGCAATGGTGTTAGCGTCTGCATTTGTCAGTATGCCGTTTGTAGCGCGTGAAGTGATTCCTGTGCTGGAAGAAGCCGGAGCCGATCAAGAAGAAGCGGCAAAAATCTTGGGTGCGAGCGATTGGCAGACGTTTTGGCGAGTCACCCTGCCAAACATTCGGTGGGGACTGCTCTACGGATTAATTTTGACCAATGCCAGAGCAATGGGCGAGTTTGGAGCTGTGTCGGTGGTATCGGGAAATATCGCTGGCAAGACTCAAAGTTTACCGTTGTTTGTAGAAGAAGCTTATAAACAGTACGAAGGGGAAGCTGCCTACTCTGCTGCCGTTCTACTGGCATTACTAGCAGTCGTGACTTTGGTATTGAAGGAAATTCTAGAACGTAAAACTCGCATTAAAGACACTGAGTAATTGGTTTAAGAGGCTCCTGTTAGAGCATGGCAGTGCTGTGCCTTTATGAGGTCTGTCGCATTAATTTAGAAAATTGATATCAGATTTAGAGGAATCTAGATCTACTTTTATGAACGGCGCTACTAACGCAATTCCTTCGGCTAACGAAGTCTGTCTCTAACGATCGCTATGCCTTGCGATCGTTAGAGACAGACTTCTGTTTTAGAAATCTGCATCAGGCAAGACGCAACCACAATAAAGACAATAGGCAGCATACATAGCGCCACCGCACAACATAACACCCAGCGATCGCTAAGGAATAAAATTGAAAACAATATTACTTATAGAACGACACTTTAAACATAAAAGTTAGAGACGTAATCATACGATTGCTAAGTCAGTAAGAATATCACGAGTTGCATGAATAGATAGCGCTAGTACAATCTTGTAAATAAAAAATGCGCCAGCAGAAGCGCAGTCATGCATCACTAAATGCATCATGAAGATTAACACCAAGAATCAGTACAGCTAACATCTCTGCAAGAATTAACAAGTGGTGGCGAATATCATCGGTGCCGCGACCATTAGCATAATATATAAACAAAATCCATGTCCGCCAGCATGGAATAAATAATGCAGCAAACTGTAAAGAACTAACTAGCGTGAGATGCTCTAACAGAAAGCGAGCAAGCTCAACGCAAATATTGATTCAACAGCGTTCAATTTATGAAATGCAACAGTCAGCAAGATTGAATTATGCAGAATTCTGACGTGTGCCCATCTGCTTATGAATGTAGCAGATAAACGAGTTGTCATATCCAATACACGACCAAACCAAAGTTCTGCCTGATTTCTACACTTTTGTGTGTAGTTCAACGAACATTGAAACATAGGCAGTTGCCTGTGATTTAGAAACAGCAAAATAAGCAAAAATCAACTGCAATTCTACGGCTTGGTAAAGCCTTAATACTTTTGAAGCACGTAGAGAATATGAAGCGAGTGAAGAATAAAAGAGCAACAGAAGCACGAATCAAGAAATAGAAACTGCTGCAAATAAAGAGGGAGATTTCGTCCGCGATCGCAAACACTTTTTCATCTTCTTTTTCTTCAGTCCACTATTAAATTAGGAGAAAAACGGTTGAAAACCACAGCGAATGCTGGATTGTGGCGGTTTCTAGGATTAAATTTAAATCTTGAATTTTAAGTAGTCAAGATGTATGAATTCAAGTAATATAATACCGAGTTCATATGGGCAACCGAACAGTAATAATTTTATGGTTGCTATTTTTTTACAATCTCTTAGTTAGAATTCCAGCCGGATAGACCCAAACCCTAGCAAATAGTTCCTTATACTTGGTCAAAAGGTGGAACGCCAATTCTTTCAATAAACAGTGTGTACGGTCTGCAAAGCAGTGCCAAATTCGCCACTTTTCAGTCCTCTTTAGTCCTGTGTTGAATCGCAATACTGTTTCTTTTCAAACCAGTGTAATTACTGCTTCATCAGTTTTCTAGACAGATCATTTTGTTTGCTATGCATCTTCCCTGAGCTTTTCGCAAAGCTTAGTCAGATTAGACTGTCAAATTCTAGGAAAACCTTGTGTTAGACTCCAAACTCAATACTTTATCGAGCGATGCTTCGGAGCTTGGCGGCAGCGATCGTAGCTTTAGCGCGCTCGAATCGTCCCCCTATTTCGATGAGCGACTGCCAATTACATCGCAAGCCAGCGCAGAGGCTACGCTACAGAGTTCTCTTATCGCCGCTCCTGACTCACAATCGAGCGGTCTAACGGCGCAGTACTTTGATAACCCAGACTTCACCAACCCTGTTCTCAAGCGCGTCGATGCCACCGTTGATTTTGCTTGGAACTACGGTTCGCCTGATTCTAAAGTCGAAGCAGATGCCTTTTCAGTGCGCTGGACAGGGCAGATTCAGCCAAAGTACTCAGAGACGTACACGTTTGAAACACTGTCCGATGACGGCATCAAATTGTGGATTAACGGACAACTCGTGATTGATCACTGGAACGATCACGCGCCAACAACTGACACCGGAAGCATTAGCCTCCTTGCGGATCAGTCCTATGACATTAAGCTGGAATATTATGAGCAGGGCGGCGAAGCGATCGCTAAACTTTTTTGGTCAAGCCTCAGTCAAACCAAAGAGATCGTTCCTCAAAGTCAGCTTTCTTCCTCCTTTTTAGAGGAAACCGTTCCAGGACAGGCCAACATTGCTCTGCCCGGAGAACAAGCCCGGAGCGCCAGCGCCTTCATCGACTCGCTAGGAATCAATACCCATCTGCGGTACAACGATACCAGTTACGGTCGGTTTAACGATGTGATCGAACCAAGATTGATTGAACTTGGAATTCGTCATATTCGGGATGGTGGCAATAATGCTGAGCTATTTGAGAAACTCAATCGCCTAGCAATGTCTGGAATTCGCTCAACGCTGGTAATGGATCCTAAAGACGATATTTCTCCCACTGAGGCGGTCAACATTGTCAAACGAGTCGCAGCTTCAGTAGACGCGGTTGAAGGTCCCAATGAATGGGATGTGAACAACGTTTCTACGTATCAAGGACAGGGGAATTACGCTGGAGCCCGCCAATATCAGACCGAGCTATACCGAGCAATGAAAAGCGATCCGGCGACGGCAGGCTATTGGGTGATTGCTCCCTCTTTAGCACAACCCGAAAATGCAGATCAGATGGGGTCTTTGCGGGACGTGTCCGATCTGGGCAATATGCACAGCTATGCAGGCGGCAGAACACCCACTAGTGATTACGATTGGCGATGGATGCCTCTAATGCAAAAGGTAACAGCCGATCGCCCCATTGTTGTAACTGAGACGGGTTGGCACACCGCCGATCACTACACGGCACTTCAGCAGCCGAATGTGACTGAGCAGGTTGCAGCAAAATACGTTCCTAGACAGTACTTGGAGAACTTCAACTGGAATATCCGACGAACGTTCATGTATGAACTGATCGATCAGAAGCCTGAATCTTCTCAAGAGAATCGGTTTGGTTTAATTCGACACGATGGTTCTCCAAAACCTGCGTTTTATGCAGTTAAAAATTTAATAAGTTTGCTGAACGACACACCCAGCAATGTTCCATTAGGAACGTTGAACTATAGCTTGACTGGAAACACCACAAATCTGCATCACACGCTGCTGCAAAAGGCGAATGGAGAGTTTTTCTTGGTGCTGTGGACGAATGGAATTAGCACGGATGCAACGGTCAACCAGCAAGTGACTTTGAACGTGTCAACTCCAATCCGTCAAGCAACAACGTTTTTGTCAAACCAATCGACCAATGCTACTGGACAATATGTTTCACCAACCCAAATTACATTGGAGGTACCCGATGAACCGTTGATTGTGAAATTGACGCCTGCATAACTTGACGAATGCCTCTAAGACATGATTAGGGCGCTTCATCTAATAGCGCTATAGAGAATTTGACAATGCTAGTTGAAAGAAAAGTTAAACGTAAAGACTTGCTAGCAATCTGTCAAATTTAGAAGATGGCTTGAGGGATGAGTGACTATACCTAATTCATCCCTCTGCTAAGCGTTGCCGCAGGCGCTTCTCCTTTGAGAAAGCACTAGTCGAGGTTACGGACGTATCAAGTAGTTTTTCTGAGTTATTGTGATTTGCGCGATCGCTAACCACGCAGCAAAAAGGCTGCCTAGCACATTTGCAGACAGCCTCCTGAGATGATTACCAGAAAAATTTGAGAAAACTATCCTGTTACTTCTATGCCAAACACCTGACCAAATACCTTTTCAACTTTGTACCCCGAATCGATTGATTCCATCGGGTCTTTGCGTAAGCGATGGCGGAGACACAGCGGCGCAATTCGACGAATATCATCTACAGTTACATCAGTTCGACCTTCAAGCGCTGCTAGAGCTTTAGCAGCGCGGTTGGTCACAATATCACCCCGCAGACCATCTACATCTAGTTCAGAACAAACTTGGGAAATTTTGACACGCAAATCGTGATCGATGTTGATTGACTTTAAGCGTGCCTGAGCATCCACAATCGTCTGCTGAAGGGCGTCTTGCTGCGGCTGATAGTGATCTAGAAACGGCATCGGGTCTTGATCAAACTCAGTCCGTTGTTCAACAATTTGCACTCGTAGCTCAGGCTGTTTCACCGTGCGAATTTCGGCGTGCATTCCAAAGCGATCAAGCAATTGAGGACGCAGTTCGCCTTCTTCTGGGTTGCCAGAGCCAACAAGCACAAACCGCGCAGGGTGACGAATCGAGATGCCTTCTCGCTCAACCGTATTCCAACCGGATGCTGCCGAGTCGAGCAACACATCCACTAAGTGATCATCGAGCAAGTTGACTTCATCAACATAGAGGATGCCTCGATTTGCCTTTGCCAGCAGTCCGGGTTCAAACGCTTTCACCCCTTCAGAAAGAGCTTTTTCGATGTCAATCGTGCCACACACGCGATCTTCAGTCGCGCCTAGTGGCAGGTCTACCATTGTCACTTTCTTCTGTGCAACTGGCACATCTGCCCCTTGCTCGATCTTCTGACGCACCTCGTCACCCATCATTTCAGGATCGCTGGGGTGGCTATTAAAAGGATCATCTGCCACGACTTCAATTTCGGGCAGCAAATCTGCCAGCGCTCGAATCGTGGTCGATTTACCAGTGCCGCGATCGCCCATAATCATGACGCCGCCAATTTTGGGGTCAATGATATTGAGAAGCAGTGCCAGCTTCATTTCTTCTTGTCCAACGATCGCGGTGAAGGGAAAGACTGCTCGACGGCGAGGGATGGACGCTGTAGCACGTCCGTTGGGCGATCTAGCTTCTGTCGTATAGGTCACGGGATATCCTGAAGGGTTTAAAGCAAGTTTAATGAGTGTCTTTCATTGTGACATATTGTGTGAGGCGAAAACCGCTAGAGTCAGGGGAGCGCTAGAGCGATCGCATCTATAACCAACACAGGCTCAGGGTTGGATTGCCAGCACATCAGCAATAAATGCTAAGTGTTGATGAGCGCAGAAATCGACGAATAAACGTCAGAATAGCCAACTCACTGAAGCTCACTAAGCTTTAAAGTCTCTACACTGAAGGCAAGAAAATCGATAGACTGAGTTGTCTAAGCTGAGGGTGGAATATGGCAGGTCGAATTCCGGTGGTGGTGAACGGCGCGACAGGAAAGATGGGGCGCGAGATTGTGAAGGCAATTTCTCAGGCGCAGGACATGACATTGATCGGCGCGATCGCACGCAATCCCCAGTACGTCGGAGAAGATATCGGAGAAATAGTTGGGTGCGGGGCGCTAGAAGTGCCGGTTACGAATGAGTATGAGCCAATGATGGCAATGCTGTCTCAAGAAAAAGAATTGGGCGTTGTGGTGGATGTGACCCATCCTGACGTGGTGTACGGCAACATTCGTTCTGCGATCGCGTATGGAGTTCGTCCAGTCGTGGGCACAACAGGATTGAGTCCCGCTCAGATTGGAGAGTTAGCCGAATTTGCCGACAAAGCCAGCACCGGATGTTTACTAGCTCCTAATTTTTCGATTGGCGTGATTTTGCTTCAGCAGGCAGCCGTTCAAGCCTCCCAGTATTTTGATCATGTTGAAATCATTGAGCTTCATCACAATCAAAAAGCGGACGCTCCCAGCGGAACCGCCGCTCAAACCGCGCAACTCTTAGCAGAAATGGGGAAAACCTATAATCCTCAAATCGTCGAAGAAACTGAGAAAATGGCGGGTGCAAGAGGAGCGCAAGCAGGTGAAGGAATTCGGATTCACAGCGTCCGTTTACCGGGTTTGGTAGCGCATCAAGAAGTGATTTTTGGCGCTCAGGGACAAATCTACACGCTGCGACACGACACCAGCGATCGCTCCTGTTATATGCCTGGAGTACTGCTGTCAATTCGCAAAGTGCTCCAGCTTAAGACGTTGGTCTATGGGTTAGAAAAAATTCTTTGATACTGGCTCTGAATCTCCCTTCTTCCAATTTGTAAAGAAGGGAGAAGGCAGGTTTAGGGCTTGAGATCAAGGATGGGCATCTGTGCGATCGCGCCCAATCCTACCGAATCTAATAATGATGTCCATTGTTGATTGAGCGCCGGGTTCTGAGGCTGTGCCTTGCGCAAATCATCCAACGTGAGGAGAACATTCCACCAAACTCCTGATTCTGCGTAGATAAATGCTTGCTGCTGCAAGTCGGCTTTGGCTAACAGTTGAGTTAACTGTGCATCAGGCTGAATTCGTTCTAAAGCGCCCTCGATCACCGTAGCTGTCGAGCGATCCACAGCGCTTGCTACTAATGAGACCGACCAGCGATACTGCTCTCTGATTTTTAAGGGAGGCAGAGCAGCATCCTCAAAATTCACTCGCACAATGCCGGGCGTTTGCAGCACAGCCATTTCCTTCTTAAACAAAGTTTTCTTACCATCAGCAGATCTGATCCGGACAATCATCATCTTGGCCGTTGTTTTAGGAATGTACACCATCAAGCTTGGATAAGCAGCCGTTGTGTACCCGATGCTCGTTTGAGGCACAAGCGCTTGCAGTTGTTTGACTTGCGCTGTGTCACCTCGACTCGCGCCCCCGCGCGTAGTCGAAAGGCTGCCTCGGCTGGGTGGTCTAAATTTCAGCACCGATTTGGTGGTTGCTTCGCAGTTCCCTATGGGAACAATCGCTACATTCGCCAAACCTGTAAGCAGTAGAGTCAGCGCAACTAAAGAAAAAGCTCGACGTTTGCTAATCATAGGAAAATGAAGTGTTTGGATAAAGAGAACCAGCACGATGCAAGGCAACGAAGTCTCTAAAAAAACCTCACCTCTTAGAATTCCCACAGCGCTATCAGCGCACTATTAAGCAGGGACACTCTCTCTTCTGACACATGCGATCGCGGCTCCAACGCGCTAACACTAAAGGACAAGCGACTTAGTATCGCGTAATCCTTTGAGTTTGGCGAAACGAATCGCTCACACTCTATTCAATGTAAATCTACACAGAAATAATTTAGCAATGACTGTTTCTACCGATAATCACACCGAGCAACTGAAGAAGCTGCGCGATCTCGTCAAAGACATCGAATACTGCATGTTGACGACCGTTAATCCCGACGGCAGTTTGCACAGTCGCCCGATGGCAACCAATCGCGAGATCGAAGAGAATGGCGATCTTTGGTTCTTCACCTACGCAAGCTCTTATAAAGTCGATGAAGTAAATCAAAATCACCACGTTAACGTTAGTTTCGCTGCACCCGATAAGCAGACCTATGTTGCGATGTCAGGGCAAGCCGAATTGATCCAAGATAAGCAGAAGATCGAGGAGCTTTGGGTTCCTGATCTCAAGGCTTGGTTCCCCAACGGTGTGAATGAGCCTGACATCGCGTTGTTAAAAGTTAGCGTTGAGAAAGCAGAATATTGGGATTCGCCTGCAGGTGTCGTGGCAAAAACAATTGGTTTCATCAAAGCAGCGACAACAGGTGAGCCTGCGAGCAGTGGAGACAACCAAAAGATTAATTTGAAGTAAAAAATAATCTGAAGTGGAACACGTTGTCTCTGCGTGCTAGACCACGAACATTAATAGCTTAGGACACGGACAGGATGAAAACACCTTTAGAAATTACATATCGCAATCTGGATCATTCCGATGCGATCGATACTTTGATTCACGAGAAGCTGAACAAACTAGAGCGCTTGTGTAGTTACATCAGTAGCGGTCAAATCGCAGTCGAGAAGATCAACGAACGACCGACTCACGGTTCTCCCTACCGAGTACGAATCGACCTAAGAGTTCCTCCTAACCATGAATTAGTTGGAGAAGATCACCCAAACGATCTGAGCGTTCCTCTAGAGGCAGTGGTTAGAACTGCTTTTACTAAAGTTGAGCGTCAGCTAAAAGAACTCACCGATCGACAACGAGAATCTGAACATTCTAAAACTCATGGAGCGGGTGGCGATTCAACTGCGATCGTGACAAAGCTGTTTCGGGAAGATGGCTACGGATTCATCAAAACTTTAGAGAATGGATTAGATGTTTACTTTCACCAAAACAGTGTGAGTCACAACGATTTCGATCGCATCGAAGTGGGAACGGCAGTGAGGTTTGTTGCCACCGAAGGAGAACAAGGATTGCAGGCTACCACGGTTCAAATTGTTGACAAACCCGGAGTGCGGGAAGGCAAAGCAGATCAAGACTTAATCGAGCCACCGCTAGGATGGCGATAGCAGGTGTCATTAGAAGCCAAGCGGTTTGTACTTGATATTGCATTAATAAAAAGCTGGACTCAGTTGATCCGGGTTCAGCTAGTAACCTTTTTGTTACGCTTCCTTTCCAACTGAACAACTGCTACTTCAGAAGCTTAAATCGACAGATTTTTTGGTCTTAACGGTTTTTCCAGTCATCAGGGATTTTTTAGTCATTAGGGACTCAGTTGTTCCAATGCTTGCTGAATTGCTCTCACTGCTAAAGGAGCCATGATGTTGTATCCCTTCGCATTCGGATGTAGTCCATCGTCTGATAACTCTGCTCTCAGCATTCCTCGGTCATCCAGCATGTGACTGTAGTAGTCAAGATGGATGCAATGATTCGCTTTGCAATACTTCTTAAACCAATAGTTCAAAGCTTCAATCTTAGCTGGCGGTCGTCCAGCTAAGATTTTTTTCGCGCCATAATCATGGATTGGAAGCAGTGACGCAAACACTACTCGAATCTGGTGGGCCTTCGCTAACTCTGCGATCGACGCATAGTTGTCTTCAATTTGGTCTAAGCTCATGGGGCCTGTATTGCCTGCAATGTCATTTGTTCCTGCGAGAATGACGACGACTCGTGGCTTGAGGGCAACTACATCTGGACGAAATCGGATCAACATTTGAGGCGTTGTTTGCCCAGAAATGCCCCGGTTGATATAAGGTCGACGCGGGAAATAGGTAGATAGATCCCAAAAATCGGTGATGGAATCGCCAAAGAACACGACTCGGTTTTCGCCCACTGCAGGTGGGGGGACGGTGGCATTCGCTTGGCGATACACCTCTAGTTGTGCCCAATCCTCCAAGCGTTGTTGAATTTGTTGAATTTGCTGGCGCAACTCATTAGGCGATTTAGGATCAAGAGTAGGAGGATATGCATCAGCAGACAGCTTAAAAGTTATCAGATTGAGTGCTGTTGCCAGAGCAATCAAGAAGGAACGTTGCATGGACTAAAAAGTCATTCTTAAGATTGAACTGTTAAAAGCTTACCCATACCTAGAATTTCAGTGTATAAGGCGTAATAAATGCAACAATTATTGAGATAAAGGTTTGACGTGCCGACGATGAAGCGAATCGAAAAAACCAACTTTACTACTGAGTTACGTCTGACCCGTAGGCAGTTCACGCTTTTCCTCGGATCAAGCGTTTCCGCTTTGATAGCATTGAGTGCTGACCGGACTAAAGCCACTTCTCTGGCTCAACTCTCCCCTCAGACAGCAAGCCGTAAACGACCTGTATACTTGGGAACCACGTTCAGCCAACTTCAGTGCCGCTACCTAGGATTAGACTACCAAAAAGCCTTCAGCCACATTTGCTCACTGGGGTTTGACTACATTCGGCTGTGTAGTTACTGGAATGAAATCGAACCGCTCAAAAACCAGTTTGATTTCACAATCCTGGATTGGTTGCTCGATGAAAGTCATCGGCAGGGAATTGATGTAGTGCTGACGGTTGGAATGAAATCACCTCGCTGGCCCGAATTTCATTTTCCAAAGTGGCTCAGCGATCGCTGTGATACATCTGGCAATCCAGAACCGCTAGATCGCAATGAGCAGATTGCAGACTACACACTCCAGTTCATTCAAACGCTTGTGAAGCACACACGTCATGCCCCTAGTCTGAAGTACTGGCAGGTTGAAAACGAACCTTTTACTCGCTTAGATATTACGGCAGGCCGCTACCTCAGCTACGGCTTTGTGCGCCGGGAAGTTGAACTCGTGCGATCGTTAGCCCTTCCTAAGCAAAAAGTATTGATGACCAACTCCTTGACCTTGCCTACTGCTGAAGACGCTGAAGACGAGCGTGCCTTTCAAGAAAGCCTTGCTCTAGCCGATGCTGTCGGGATGAATGTTTATACGAAAGTGCCAGTAGGCAACTCCTCTAGCTACCTGGAACCTGAAGAAGCCTATCGGACAAAGCTAAAGGAATGGCAGAAGATACTGGTACACATGGGGAAAGAGGATTGGATTGCCGAAGCACAGGCAGAGCCTTGGGAGCCTCATGAATTGGTTGCCACTCGTAAAACTGATTATCTGAGTTCCACCCCAAAGCGAGTGGAATATATCGTCACGACTCTAATGGATATCGGTTATAGCAGGGTTTTGCTATGGGGCTGTGAGTATTGGTACTGGAACAAGATCAATGGACGGAACCTGTGGTGGTGGACGGTGCAAAAGTTGCTTGAAGCTTAGGTTCAAGGCGATGCAAGATCCAAAGAAGCGTATATGAGAGCTTATTCTTGATATCCCAATCTAGCCGTTTGCACTGAGCTAGACTTTGGAGATGGAGTACTCGAACTTTAACTAGAACGGTTCTTAAACAGACAACCTGTTGAATGTTTCCTAAAAATTGAAGATCAGTCTCTCCAAAGTGCAAGCAAACTCTAATCTCAAGATGACAAACCGCTTTCCGAAAATTCGCGACTTGGCTGTGATTGGCGATCGCTGCACTTCTGCCTTGATCACAACATTGGGTTCGGTAGTGTGGTACTGTCCAGAACGATTTGACTCTCCATCTTTGTTTGCATCCTTACTTGATCTAAATCGCGGCGGATCTTGGTGGCTACAGTTACCCAATGCCTCGTTTGCGAACCGCGCTTATTTGGGAGACAGCGGTGTCTTGGAAACAAGGCTGACAACCCCGCAGGGCGAGTTAACCATTCTTGATTGGATGCCAATGGGAGAGAAGGTTCCTAAGGGAATTTGTCGTCGCTTTTCAGTGGCTCCAGCCGACCTGACGGTGATTCTACAGCCTGCACCCGACTACGGTCGTCGTTCCCCTAATCTGCAATTTGTTGATCAGGGCGTTCAGATTGACGATCGCTACTATCTCTACGCCTCTCATCCTCTTAGCATTAGCGCAAGCGACACCTGTGACGAAATCTCAGAACCACACGTTTCTTTCACCATTCCTCAAGGTGAAGCGGGTTGGGCAGTGTTGGTCAATCGATCGCTGCCGTTGCCAACCGAACAGGATGTGAACTACTGGTTAACCGCAACGCGCGATCGCTGGCAGCAACTTTTCAGTCCTGTTTGTTATGACGGGGCATATAAAGATCAAGTCGCACACTCAGTTCGCGCTCTACGGCTACTCACGTTTGAGCAGACAGGTGGAATTATAGCGGCAGCAACTACCTCCCTGCCGGAAGCGATCGGGGCAGAACGAAACTACGACTACCGCTACGTCTGGCTACGCGATGCAGGCATGGTTGTGAGTGCTTTGATTGGGTCATGTAGCGATGGTTCTGAATCGCAACAGTTCTTAGAGTTTGTCTGTGGCTACGATTGGCTTTGCCAAGCGCCGAAGAATCGCGGCTCATCTAAAGACCTTCCCCTTTCTCCGGTTGCTGATGTTGACGGTGAAACTGTTTCCGACGAAGTAAAACTCGATTTCACTGGGTACTGCAACAGCCAACCCGTTCGTATCGGCAATCGTGCAAAATCTCAATTGCAGCTTGATGCTCTTGGTAATGTTTTATTAGTTGCTAAGCTGATTTATAGCCGTTTTCAGACTGATGAGCATTGGTCAGTTGTCGAAAAGGTTGCAGATTATTTGGCAGACCATTGGAGCGAACCAGATCACGGTATTTGGGAAGAAGAGTCAAAGGAACATTACACGGTTGGTAAAGTGCTTGCAGCCTGTGGTTTGATGCACATTGCTGATTTTGCCAAAACCGACGCTCAAGCTCGTCGCTGGCGAGCGGCAGAACAAGCGATTCGCCGTTTTGTGACACGCCATTGTTTGACCTCCGAAGGGGCTTATGCTGCTTTTGCAGGCAGTGAAGCAGTTGATGTCTCCGCCGCTCTATTTCCCGTTTGGGCATACACGGCTCCTGACACAACCGAAATGGTTGCAACAATTGACGCGCTTGAGCGTAACTATGCAAGCGGGAATCTATACCGACGGCATCTAGAAAACGCTGACTCTCAGCAAGAAGGGGCATTTTTAGCAGGTACGCTCTGGGTCGCTCAATATTGGGTCGCTCGCCGCGACTTTCAACGTGCTCGCACGATCGTTGATGCCGCTTTAGCTTGTGCAAATGATTTAGGATTTTTTGCTGAGGAGGCAGATCCCCAGACAAAACAGATGTTAGGCAATTTTCCTCAAACGTTTGTTCACGCAGCGTTTATCGGAGCGGTCATTAGTTTGGAGGCTGGATTGGAGCAGGACAAGGCAGGAAAGGTTAAGATTTCCGATTGAGTTCATCACCCCGTTTGAGGGGCAGCCCATCGTTCCTTTCAAGGGGTTGGCAACATACGCAGGTAAGCGCCGCCGAGTTGGTATTCACCTGTTACATCGGTCACTGAGTGCGCTGTTACCGCTCCCTTTTAAATCAACAGAATTTCTTTTACTTTCTTCAGTCTATTTTCAGCTATAAAAATAAAGACTCTATTCTTTAGGTCAAACCATTCTTGGTCGATTTAATTCGCAAAGTTTCACTGTGGTGCTATTCAATTGGCATCTCAATGACACAAGAATTTCATATATTAGTTCTAGAGCGTAACTTTGAATTATTTATCGCATTATTTTTAAGTCAAACTCTCAGGAATCAGGATTTGAGCGATCGCAGAAAGTCTTTCTGTTAATGGGTTTCAGCATTCGGAACGCCCCCAAAAAGGTTCATTCAGATTGCCCTACAAAATCGCTTTAGAAAGGTTCGGTTATCCCCCTTAATGCTCTCTATTCAAACTCTATCTAAACATTCATGATTATAAAGAACGCAGTTTGTGGAGTGATTCAGTCATGCTGTATCCCTTGCTAAGTATGTTTTTCTGCTCCGTCAGCGGCTGGAAAAAATTACCTCTAGAAATAGGTTCAAACCCTTTACTTTATAGAAAAAGTGCTATATCATTAGAGCATAACCTGAAGTCGAACTGATTTCGAGATAGCACCGCTCCACCACGCTACAGCTCATTGTCAATTTATCTACAGCTCAACGCGACTCATTTGCGATCGCCACTCCCTCAGCTTCTAAATCAGATTCAGTGAACCATTACTTCTTTCGTTTTGTCATGATTCCTTAGAATTCGTAGCATTCATCTCCTTACACCGAGAGATGAAGCTCTATAGCCCATTCCTTACCCTAATAGGATAAGTGGACTGTTTCTCTTCCTATTTTTGCCCCGCAACAGTTTTTCAGTTTGTTTTCACGGAGTTCACAAGCACATCATGGCTACTGCCAACACCAAATCCAAAGCTTCCAAGTCCACCTTCTCAGCCGATATGGTGCGAACTTACTTGCACGAAATTGGGCGTGTGCCGATGCTGACCCATGAGCAGGAGATTCTCTACGGAAAGCAGGTGCAGCAGATGATGGCGTTGCAAGACAAAAAAGACTCGCTGACTAAGAAGCTTGATCACGAGCCAAGTCAGCAAGAATTCGCTGAGCATGTTCACTTGAGCGAGTCAGAGTTGAATGGTATTTTTCAGCGTGGTCGTCGCGCTAAGCAGAAGATGATTGAGGCGAACTTGCGGCTTGTCGTCTCGATCGCGAAGAAGTATCAGAAGCGTAATTTGGAGTTCTTGGACTTGATTCAAGAAGGTTCGCTTGGCTTAGAGCGCGGCGTTGAGAAGTTTGATCCAACCCGTGGCTATAAGTTTTCGACCTACGCTTACTGGTGGATTCGTCAGGCCATTACCCGAGCGATCGCGCAGCAAGCCCGCACGATCCGATTGCCAATTCACATTACCGAAAAGCTCAACAAGATCAAGAAAGTCCAGCGCGAGTTATCTCAGCAGTTAGGACGTAGTCCGTCTGCTACTGAGATTGCTCAAGAGCTTGAGCTTGAGCCAGAGCAAATCCGTGAGTTCTTGATTATGTCTCGCCAACCCGTATCACTCGATATGCGCGTCGGAGACAACCAAGATACTGAGCTACAAGAGTTGCTTGAAGACGATGGGCCATCACCTGATGTCTATTTAACTCAAGACTTTCTTCGTCAAGATCTCAACAACATGATGGACGATCTGACCCCTCAGCAACGTGAGGTCTTAGCGTTGCGTTATGGCCTAAATGATGGTCACGAGCTATCTCTTGCTAAAGTTGGCGATCGCTTAAACTTGAGCCGCGAACGGGTTCGTCAGCTTGAGCGGCAGGCGTTAGACCACTTGCGTCGTCGCAAAGCCAATGTCCGCGAATATATCGCCAGCTAGACTCGTTTAGATTCTGTCTTCTATCCTCACCCTTCTACTTCAAAGGGGTGAGGATTTTTTTAAGCTAGTTGTTACTTATTTAACTAAGAGTAGTCTAGAAGTTACAGTGCCATCTTGAACAAACTGGAGCGTTTCTTCAGAAGTGTTTTTCAACCTGCCGTAAGTAGACCTCAATCGCTTCTTGAACTTTTATTTTTGAATAACTAGAAAATAGATGTTAAGTTATGCGCCCCTTTCTTGGAGGGGAACTTTCTCGCTCTGTGGGTTGTGATAATCTGAATTGAAGAAGCCAGATTCTGATTGCCCGCTAACTATCAACCATAGATAGCTTCAGCATTTTCTAAAGCGTTTTGAAAGCACTTCTATAAGGGGTCAAAACACAGACTGTCACGATGGTCGGTTGTGTAAGCTCTACACAAATGATTTGATAGCGATATGGCATTGACTGCTGCTCAAAGAAGGTAAATCTTCTTATTGAGTCATTAGTCGTATGTACACAATTCTATCGATTTCTAAACCTCTGTTCGCTCTTCCGCCACACCCGAAGTACTAAGAAAAAATATAACTCTTAGATTTCAATTTCTTTCCGAAATCCCACCTATAGGAAGAGTAGTGATACCTGCACTAACCCCTAATCTATTCACTAATCGCCTGTAATCATCAGGGTAGATATAGTGAAACTTTTTTGACTGTATATTTTTTAAGAGAGCATTTGTAATGAAAACGACACTGCTAAGCAGCACATTTTTTAATCCTTTTAAGACAGCCGCTCGCCTTTTGACTGGGCTATCTGTTGCAACTGGATTACTCGCAACGAGTATTCCATCCCAAGCTGTGCCGCTTCGCAAACCTCAGATTGCAGCAGCAACCGCAACGCTTCCTAATGGAGTCTATCTCTACGGACAGTCTTCGCAGCCTGAGCAGGTTGGCAAGTCGTACTTTGTATTTGAGGTCAAGCAAGGCAAATTGATCGGCGGGCTTTATATGCCTCGATCGTCGTTCGATTGTACCTATGGCTCAGTGCAATCTAATAAAGTCGCGCTAACGGTAGTCAACTCATATGAGAAGACTGAAAATCCCTACGCGATCGCAATCGAGCGCAACGCCTCTGTCGCATCGCTTAACAATCCGGTTCTTTCTCCCATTGGACTCGAAGGGTTTCATCAAATTTCCCGGATTAGTGACACCGATCGCCGCATTCTCAACACGTGCAAAGCCGATCATCAAAACCGCGTTTGGAAGTAGTTCGATAAAAGACATATAAAAAAAGGTTTACTTTGGCAGGGATGTTCTATGGAATGTCCCTGTTTTTTACGTCTAGGTGATAAAACGAACAAGATTTACTTTGTTCTAACTAGCGTGTCAAACTTTCACGCTATGTTAAACAGCAACTGGTTAAACAGCAAATGCTGACTCTAGCAGGCAAACATTCCTGTGAAATACTTCTTTCTAACTAATGGGTGGGTAGTAGGTCGCGTTTGGGAACTCGGCGGTTTGTGGAACGACCTGTCCTGGCGACGCAGACCCCAAATTGAGCAGATGACCGTTTGCATTTGGGAAAATGGCGAAAAGCTTTGGCTTTACCGTGTTGAAGACGCCGTACTGATGGTAGAGGTTAAACCGAAGTCAGAAACAGAGATGGCGGCGATCGGGCAAGTCGTTTTGAAGCGACTCATTACGGCTGATCAAGCGATCGACATCCTGAGCAAGAATTTAGCGCAAGAGCAGTAGATCTACTAGACTTCTGGATTTGCCCTCCGTAAGCTGATCCCATTTCAAATTCGACGAGTATAATCGCAAACATGCGCCCTCAACTACGCGTAGAGCTTACCGTTTGGACTTGTGCTGACGGAGGCTTGAGAGATGAGGTAGGCGCACAAATGAGGTTGCCAAATTTTGCAGAATCTTGGCGACCGACTCAGAGTGTTCTTTGCATTTTCTGTTCCTTTGATTTGTCATTCACACCAAAGCCATGCCTCAAGACATCAGCGGTAATAAGGCTCTTCTTGACCCGTCCCAAGATGCTTCTGGGAAGGCTCTTCAAGCCGTTGCAACACCAGAACCACCTCGGGTTGACTCATTTGCTGATCGGCTGATGGATGACCTATTTGATGATGTTGAACGATTGCTAGATGGGAGTCTACCACCACCCCCTCTCAAACCTATTGCAACGGCTAAACGACAGCCCATTGAGTTCAGTCCGACTCCACAATTTTCAGACATTGTTCCACAGCCAAAAGCGCCCCAGTGGAATACTTATATCAAAGAAGACAGTTTAGCGGTTCCAGAGCTTGATGAATTAATCAACGCTAAGCCGTCTCCATCTCGGCTCAGTAGTGTACTTCAAAAAGCTCTAGTCGTAGCGCTGTGTGCCTCTGCGATCGCGGCGGCAGCAGTGTGGCTCAGTCAACGAGGCGTGGCGAGTCGATTTTTCAGAGCGATCGCTCAAGAACCTCAAGTAGTGACCCCAGCGGCAATGGCAAAAGCACCGCCCGTTGAACTCAATCAGCAGTTCTCGGACTATGTGCAGCGATCGCTCAACGCTATCGATCGGAAAGTAGCGAGTGGAAAATCGGGCGCGATTAGCGCAGAGCGCAACTCCGTAGGAATCGCCACAACTCCTTACAAAACCAGTCTTGCGACTGTTCCAGTCAGCAGCGTCAAGTCTTCGACCTTGCTGCCAAAAGTGCCAGTCGTGGTTAATGTTCCCTCTGTTCCCTTTGTTCCTCCGGCTCCCCCGACTGCTCCAGCCTCCGTTACAGTCAACGATCCGGCACGTCAGGAGCTAAATCAACTTTTGGCACGGCTCTCTGGTGTTTTAGAGCGAATGTATCCTGCGGTTAACCGTCCGCAAGTCGTGATTCAGCCGCCGACAGCTTCCCCAACGCGAGCCGCTCAAGCTGCGCCTGAGTTGCAACGCACCATTCGGGGCTTGGTGATTGCGACTGATCCGAGTCAGTCGGCGGCGTTAGTCGATACCAATGGCGTGACTCAGCGATATTATACAGGGGAAACCATTGGCTCTAGCGGCTGGAGTATTGTTGAGATTTCAGGAAGTAGCATTGTGCTGAGGCGCAATGGGGAACTCCGAACGTTCTCAACCGGGCAAAAATTCTAGAATAGCGATTAGGTGAGAGTAAGTGGAGAGTGCTTGATGGTGATCAGACCGTACTCCATCGCTTTACTCTTGAGGTTAATCGCTAGTATCGGAGTTTCACTATGGGTCTGTTTGATGATCTCGGTCGGTTTCTAGAAAGTCGACTGGATGAATTTCTCAAAAACAATCCTCATCTCGAACTGCAAGCATTGGATGAGAAGCTCCGAGAGCAAGAGTTAGAAACAAGGCGGTTGATCTCAGACTTGCGATCGCGCGAAAAGCAAGTTGAGAGCGAAATTCTCACAACCGCTCAAGAGATTCAGCGTTGGCATGTCCGAATTGAGAAAGCAAAAGCCGCAGGTCGGACGGATCTTGCCGAGCCTGCTCAAGCGCATGAAGCGTCCCTTTTGCGAGAAGGCAACCAGAAGTGGGGACAGATGGAAGTTCTGCGCGATCGCATCAAACAAACCGAAGAGCTTTTGCCGAAGATTCAGGTGCGCCGACAGGAAGTAAAGGAAGAACTCGCGCAAGTTCAAACGGCACGAGCAACGCAAGCCGAACAACGTTGGGCATCAACGACGGGATGGAATCAAAGTACAAATGCGTTTCGTGATGCAAGCGATCCGCTAGAGCAGAGGTTCAGAACGTGGGAAACGCAGGAAGAGATTGAACAAATGAAGCGGCAGATGGGGAGATGAGGAAGGACTGAAGCGGAAGCGTCGAGCAGGAGGATTATTTGCTACATCCGCTATCACGGCGATCTCTTCGAGTTACCCGCAAGGGGTCGCATCAAAAACTGAGTGCCATAGCTAAAGTACGGATCTGGAGCGATCGCCCGTGCTTTCACTGACTCTGAATTTGACTGACTCTAAAAATAGGCGGAACGTTTCTGTATTAAGATTGGTTAAGAAGCAATCGTTTTTTTGTCCTTATCCTTCATGTCGCACGCTGGTAAACCGCGCCCCCTTTGGCTTGTAATTCTGCTGTCTGGTGTTACGGGGTTACTGTATTACGGATATTACAAGTGGGCAATTCAAGAAGAGTTGCGACACTACAACGGCTACGGGTGGTCAGGAACGCTGTGTTTAATGCCGTTTGTCTTAGGAGTCACCATTCCCTTAGCACTGGCGAGGTTTGATCCCGATGTGCCAACAGGGTTCGCTTGGGCTTCGCTGCTTGGCATTGTTTGGATCTATATCGTGCAGTTCCGCTTGTATCGCACAGTCAATACGTTGCATCGACAAGCTGGATTGAAAGAACCGCTGATTGTGTGGTGGATGTTTGTTCCAGGATTAAATTTGGTTGTCGGATTGCGGCAGATTCATTTCCTGAGCAAATTTTGGGCACAGATCCAGGGTGAAGATGTAAAAGACCCGATCGCAGATGGCTTGCCGCTCTTCTTCAGCAACACCTAAAACTAACGCCAGGTTCCTTTCCCTGCCTTGTCCCCGCGCTGACCTAAAACAGGCATTCTAAACTGCATCACATCCTGCTACTCTCAATAAAGACCCCTTTCTTGATAGAGAAGGAGGAGCTTAACCCTTACTGGCTGGAACTTATGAGTCATCCCGATAGCATCGCCCCTCATGGGGGTCAACTGATTAATCGCATCGCAACGCCGCAACAGCGTGAAGAGTTTCTTTCTAAAGCAGAGTTTTTGCCGAGAGTGCAGCTTGACGAACGGGCTGTGTCTGATCTGCAACTGATTGCGATCGGAGGTTTTAGTCCCCTCACCGGATTCATGGGCAAAGCAGACTACGATCGTGTGGTCACTGACATGCACCTCGCCAATGGATTACCTTGGTCGATCCCTGTCACTCTTTCGGTTAGCGAAGACGTTGCAGAACCGCTAAAGGAAGGTGCTTTGATCCGGTTAGATGACCTGACAGGCCGCTTTATCGGCGTTTTGCAGCTCACGGAAAAATATACTTACGATAAAGCTCACGAAGCCGTTAACGTCTATCGCACCGATGAAGAGAAGCATCCGGGCGTTGCAGTGGTATACGGTCAGGGAAATGTGAATCTGGCAGGTGATGTTTGGTTGCTAGAGCGGGATGCTCATCCTTTGTTTCCTACTTATCAAATTGATCCAGCCGCCTCCCGGCAGATGTTTCGAGAGAAAGGGTGGAAAACGGTTGTCGCCTTTCAGACGCGCAATCCGATCCACCGCGCTCACGAATACATTATTAAGTGTGCGCTAGAAACGGTGAACGGTTTATTTCTGCACCCGCTTGTAGGCGCAACAAAAGAAGATGACATCGCTGCCGACATTCGGATGCGCTGTTATGAAATTATGCTGGAGCATTATTTCCCAAAAAATCAGGTGATTCTCGGCATTAATCCGGCGGCAATGCGCTATGCCGGACCTCGCGAAGCCATCTTTCATGCTCTCTTAAGAAAGAATTATGGCTGTACTCACTTTATTGTCGGTCGTGATCACGCTGGCGTTGGTGATTACTATGGCACTTACGACGCTCAATATATTTTTGATCAGTTCGATCCAGCAGCGCTAGGCATCACGCCGATGAAGTTTGAACATGCCTTCTACTGCACCCGGACTCAAGGTATGGCGACGACAAAAACGAGTCCGAGTACACCAGAAGAACGCATTCATCTATCTGGAACAAAAGTGCGAGAAATGCTGCGTCGGGGAGAATTACCTCCGCCAGAGTTTTCGCGTCCTGAAGTGGCTGCCGAGCTTGCAAAAGCCATGAAAGCCTAATGTAGGTCATTCGTAATTCGTAGTTAAGCAGATCTTTTCAAAATTACGAATTACGAATTCTTTACCTGTTACGCTGATAGCTATGGGCGTAGGGTGATTGAGAAGATGAAGCGACGATCGTTGTTGCAGAAAACAGGGCTTTTGATTGGAGCTTGGGGCACGGCTCAACTGGGTCTTGGCTTCCGTCACACCGCTCAAGCTCTAGCGCAGCCGACGACTCGCAAGCTTGCTCTACTCATTGGAATTAATGCTTACCGCAATGGCAACTTAAACGGCAGTCTTACAGATGTGGAATTGCAGCGAGAGTTGCTAACCTATCGATTTGGGTTTCAGCCGAGCGATATTGTCACGCTGACTGATGAGAAAGCAACGCGATCGCAGATCGAAACTGCCTTTACCGAACATCTGATCAATCAAGCGAAACCCGATGATGTTGTCGTGATTCATTTCAGCGGCTATGGTACCCTGCTCAAGCTAGGCGCTACGACAGATGATGTGCAGTCTGCCCTGATCACCGCTGATGAGCCATCCCAGGAGCTGATCACAAATGCAATTCCAGAAGACACGCTGTACCTGTTACTGCGATCGCTGCCCACGCATCAAGTCACCACTGTTTTAGACACGAGCTACTTTTATCCTGGATATCCCTTGCAAGGCAACTTGAACATCCGCTCGTTAGCCTCACCAGGCGAATTCGATCAAGTGGCTCAGATCGATCAAACAGAGCATCTGTTGCAAGAAAAGCTGCTCAACACCCTGGGTCTCGATCGCGCTCAAGTCAGGACTCAGCGCCGCTCCGGGCAAATGCCGGGCATCGTTCTGTCGGCGGCGGGAGATCAGCAAGTTGCCACCGAAGCGCCTTGGAACGGGTTTTATGCCGGACTTTTTACCTACGCCCTTACGCAACAACTGTGGCAAGCTCTGCCAGACTCAAGCCTACGGCTTAACCTGAGCCGAACCGCTGAGCGGATTGGCAGGCGCGTTGATCAAAAACAACAGATCACGCTGAGCGGCAAGAATCGTGGTTCTTCTGGATCTGCGCTCAGCGCTAATAGTCCCTTAAAGCCCTATAACTTGTCACCATCTCAACCTCCAGCAGATGGAGTGATCGTTGCGATCGACGACTCTAAAACAGCCCAACTCTGGCTAGGCGGATTAGCTCCACAAGTGCTTGAGCAGTACAGCCTCAATTCTTTGTTCACTGTAGAAGCGGCTGAAGAAGCCGAGACTGAATTGCAGCCTCTTCCCCTGCTACAGGTGTATGAACGGAATGGATTAACGGCACGAGCCAAGACGGTCGCAACCCCAGCAACGCAAGATGCAACGTTGAGCCTAGGGCAACGAGTCCAAGAAGCGATTCGCGTGTTGCCGCGATCGGTGGGACTCACGATCGCTATTGATGCCAACCTCAAACGGATCGAGCGCGTCGATGCAATCAGTGCCTTTTCGGCCATATCTCATATTTCAGCCGTCACGGCTGGAGAGCAATCGGCAGATTATTTGTTTGGTAGCGTTCGCACGACGACTCAAGTGGCGTCTCTGTCTAACGATGCGATCGCGGGATCAATTTCGCCCTCCAGCTATGGGCTTTTTTCTCAAGGACGAGAAGCGATTCCAAAGACGCTTGGTGATTCTGATGAAGCGGTCAAATTTGCTGTCCGTCGCTTAGCGCCCCAACTGCAAACCTTGCTAGGCGCTAAATTACTGGGTCTGACGGTGAATGACAGCTCCTCACAGCTAGGAGTCCGGGCAACGTTAGCTCAACTTGGAACACCCGAAAAATGGCTGGTGCAACAACAGACCGATCGCGTTGCTGCTGATTCTAATCTTGTTACGCCTTCTGATGGAAAGCTGATCACGATTCCGGTTGGTAGCCGCGTTCAGTATCACATTCAGAATACGAGTACTCAACCGATTTATGTTCTGATTTTGGGCTTGGATAACGGAGGAACGGCAGTTAGGGTTGGGCATCCTCCTCAAGTGGTTGCCCTGCAATCTCCATCTAGCGCCCCCAGTCCTCCGAACTGCATTGCACCCAACGAAAGCATGACGATTCCACTTGTAGGGACTAATTCCGAATGGATTGTTGGCGACCCGGCAGGACTGGCAGAAACTTATGTGATTTGCAGCCGCACTCCGTTTGAGCGAACTGAACGGTTACTGGCGGCTGATTCTAGTAGTGGTGTGATCCACCCGATCGCGAATTTTTTAGAGGTCGCTCAAGCAGTACTACAGGATTTGCATCAAGCCAGCGCTCCTTCGGAGCTTCGCGACGCGAACAGTGCCCAGTGGATTGGGGCGACTGACGTTTTTGCATTAGATGTCAATGCTTGGGCAACATTCCGATTTACCTATCAAGTGATGGTATGACATAGAACATGCTGAACAGGTGCATCGTTAAACACATGCGTTGAGCCAAAAGTAAGTCGCCTGTAGTACTTCTACAGGCGACTCAGGTGTAGCAGGTTTTTCTGAAGAAGTCGGCTCAGTTAGTTGGCATACGATCCTGAGAACCAGCCGCCATCTGTCAATTGATACCAACCGCCAGAAGACTGCACAACACGTACCCGCTCACCGTAGTAGAGCGGTCTGCCATTGAGTGCATAACCTGTCCCTGGGCCATTGCGGACGTTGACAACACTACCCGTAACGGTCACAACTCGATCGATCGGAGTACCGCCACCACCAGTACCTGGATTAGAGCCGGCACTAGTGGCATAGGAGGATGAGAACCAACCGCCATCCGGCAATTGATACCAACCGCCGGAAGAGCGAACCACTCTTACGACTTCACCATAGTAGAGCGGTCTGCCATTGAGTCCGTAGCCTGTTCCTGGACCATTACGGACATTGACAATGCTGCCGGTAACTCTGACGCGGGTGTCGATTGGGGCTCCACCGCCGCCGCCGCCGCTACCACCAGAATAGGTAGTATAGTTTGAGGCGATCCAACCACCACTGCTGATGCGATACCAACCGCCAGAATAGTCGCTAACGCCTACCGTCTGACCACTGCTTAATCCGCCGATGACCGGATATCCTGTTCCTGGACCTGACCGAATATTCAAGCCTGATGAGGTCACAGTCACCGAAGCGGGAAGAGCATTTGCGTTAGGGACACTCACCAAAAGTGTGGTCGCCAAAAGCAAACCTGCAAGCCCAACTGATGCTGCCGCTGGAACCGTTAAACCTAGTTCCTTTAGCGATCGCACCTGGAGATCCGGAGAAGGATCTTCATGGGCGACAGCAGTTTCAAGAAATGCAAAAGTTTCCATGGTATGAATTCCCCGATAATTACACGTGTGGAATATAAAATCAGCTTACTGTAGCTTCGTTCCGGAGCATTACGGAGAAAAGATTAATCTTTTCATAGAAAAATGGCTTTCACTACGTGAAACATTCAAGCCCACTTAAAATTATCTGAGTATTATCACGGATTTTTTATAAAGAAAAGTTAAAGATTTTCTTACGGGTGCAGAGTAACTATTTTAATTAGCCGAAAATACTGAGGTCTAGAGTTTGAACAATAGCTTCAACTAAAAACAGTCCAGCAACAGAATTTCCAGTTTGATCAATGGCTGGACTGTAGCAGGCGATCGCGCCTTGATGCGGCACGATCGCCAATAGTGCGCCACTCACCCCAGACTTGAGCGGCAAGCCAATGCGGACAGCAAAGGCTCCAGAATCTTCGTATAGCCCGCAGGTGAGCATAAGTGTATTGACAATGCGCTGATGCTGAGTTGCGATCGGAGGATAAGCCTCCAAAGGAACGGCGTTAGAGCGCGTCAGCAACAGACCGAGGTGAGCAAGATCGGCAATCGTGCCTGACAAGCAGCAGATATGGTTGTAAGTATCGAGTGCGACTTCGACCTGATCTAGATGTTTCGCTTCCACTAACAGCCGCGCGATCGCACGATTTGTTTCATTGGTGAGCGATCGCACCGAGTGCAGCATCTTTTCATCCAGCACAAGCTGACTGCCAGCATGGGTATTGAGCCATTGCCGCAATACTTCACAGCGGCTCTCACCCGAGTTTCCAGTCAAGAATGCGGTGAGCGCGATCGCGCCACTATTAATCATGGGATTACGGGGAAACCCCTGATCGAGTGACAGTTGAGCGACAGAATGAAAGGGCTGATCCGAAGGCCGCATTCCTACCCGCCGAAACACTGCCTCTGCGCCCCACTGCTCAAGGGCAAACAGCAAGAGAAACGGTTTGATCACGCTCATTAGCGTAAACGGCTGCGCCCAATCCCCCGCAACAACCTGCCGTCCATCGACGGTTTCAACCTGAATTGTGAGGGTTTGAGGGTTAACGCGAGCCAATTGTGGAATGTAGTCTGGCAACCGTCCATGAGAGGTGAGCGATCGCGCTTGAGTCAGCCAACGATCGAGTTGAGCAGGTGTGAGCATTGCCAGACTCATAGGAATCCCGGGTTAACCTTTCCCGCGTCTCATCTCGCTTCGTTAAACTCGATCGTGTCTTCGGTATATTCAATCGGCAAGACTGCCATCAGGTTCTCACTCGGGCGCGGAATGTAGTGAGAGGACAGGAACAGCTTATCGCCCTCCTTATATGGATTCATTTTCTTGGCAGCTTCGATACCAGCCTCAACAGCAATCTTGACTTCTGAGACATTGCCGCGCACCACGATGGTGATGTACGCACCGCTGACTTTCTCCATCTCAACGAGGGTTACGCGAGCGGCTTTACACATAACATCTGCGACCGAGAGGGCAGGCGGCAACCCGCGCACCTCGACCATTCCAACAGCGTAGCCCATGACCAAAACTCCCTTCCAGGTTCTAATACCTAAGATTATTACAGCATCGTGGGATTTGGTGAAATGATTTGGCTTGTGGAATCTATTAGAAGAGCTTATGAACGATCTTAGCCTCTCGCCTGGAGAAGAACAGAATTTCAGGAGCCGAGCGACGATGAGAGGACTTGTCGTACGGCAATGAGCAGATCTTCTGACGTGCAAGGCTTGGGTAAGAACGTTTTAACGCTAGCGGCTTGAGTCTGGGCTTCGTTGGTGCTGAGTCCGCTCAAGGCGATGATCTTAACCTGCGGATTGAGCCGCTTTAAGGTGCGAATCGCGGTGATTCCATCCATCGAAGGCATCATAATATCCATCACCACAGCCTGGATCTCAGCCTGATGTTGAGCATAGAGTGCGATCGCATCAATGCCGTCACGAGCCGTCATCACCTGATACTGATGCGCTTCTAGCGTTGCTTTTAAAACCTCTCGAACCGGGGTTTCATCATCGACGAGCAAAATCAGTTCGCCTTGCCCATCTGAAGTTTCAGGGGCTTGAGTTTGCGGCGCTTCAGACCCAATCAGGGCGGGTAGGAAAATTTTGAACTGCGTGCCTTTGCCAACGACGCTCGACACTTCAATAAATCCCCCGTGACTTTTGACAATGCCGATTACCGTTGAGAGTCCGAGTCCGGTTCCTTTGCCTAGCTCCTTTGTGGTAAAAAACGGTTCAAAAATGTGGTCTAGTACCTCTGGCAGAATGCCAACACCTGTATCGGAGAACGTGACGACGCTAAACGTGCCTACAATCGCGTCTAGGTGCATCCGAACGTACTGTTCATCGATCACTCGGTTTTCGGCGGTGACGCGCAGTTTGCCGCCCTCTGGCATGGCATCTCGTGCATTCACGGCTAGATTGAGAAAGACCTGATGGAGTTGGGTCGCATCTCCAGATACCACCCACAGATCTTGAGGCAGCGTGAGATCGACCTCGATCGATTTGGGAAAGGTCTGCCGCATCATCTGCTGTACATCCCGCAACAGATGGCGCAACTGAAGAATCGTTCGTTCTCCTTCGATGCCGCGTGCAAATGAGAGGACTTGTTTGACAAGATTCGCGCCCCGCTTGGAATTCGTTTCTAGCATGACTAGCAGCGATCGCGTGGGTTCGTCGAGGTCAGACAACTTCATCGGCAAAAGTTGCGCGATCGCGAGAATCGGCGTCAGGATGTTGTTGAGATCATGCGCAATTCCACTGGCTAAGGTTCCTAGACTTTCTAGGCGCTGTGTTCGTAAAAATTGCGCTTCGAGATCTTTTTTCTCGGTAATATCAGTGTCCACCATCAAGATCGAAACGGGATGTTCTGCCTCATTGCGAACCAGCGTCCAACGGCTTTCGGTAATGACCGATTTACCCGATCTCGTAACTTTTGAGAGTTCGCCTTGCCATTCTCCCTGCTGAAAAACCGTAGTGTGGGCAAGGTCTAACGCTTGAGATGAACTGCGATGGAGGAATTGAGTGACATCTTGGTGCAGCGCTTCTTCGCCTGTCCACCCGTAGAGCCGCTCTGCTCCTTTATTCCAAAACGTAAGCTGATAGTCTAAATTACAAACATAAATGGCATTGGTTGCAACATCGATTAATGTTGCCTGTTCGCGAATGGTTTGTTCAGCGAGTTTGCGATCGGTAATATCAACACAAGAGCCAATGTATCCTAAAAATTCTCCGTCTGGAGCAAAGCGCGGTGTCCCTTCGTCTAAAATCCAACGATATTTACCATCCGATCGGCGCAGTCGATATTCCATCCGAAAAGATTGGCGGGCATCAAAGGCAGTGGTGTAAGTCTCAAAGCAGTCAACCCGATCGTCAGTATGAACGCTCATGACCCAACCGTCACCGAGTTCTTGTTCTAGCGATCGCCCCGTCAACTCCATCCAAACCCGATTGAAATAGATCCGCGCCTTCTCGACATCAGAAAGCCAAATCAGCATTGGAGCGGTATCTGCCATCATGCGAAAGCGGGCTTCGCTCTCTCTCAGGGCGGCTTCGGTCTGCTGTCGCTCAATCAGTTCGGTTTGCACTTGATGGTACAGTCCGGCCTGCTGAATGGCGATACTCACTTGAGTTGCAATGTGCTGGAGTAATTCAATTTCAGAGAGTTCCCACGATCGCACGTCCGAGCAGTGATGAGCAATTAGCAGTCCCCACAGCGTTTCTCCTTGCAAAATCGGAACAACGAGGTTGGCTCGGACTTGAAATTGAGACAACAGATCGGCGTAGCACGGGGTCACACCAGCCGCGTGAATATCTGCGATCGCGCTCACGCGCCCTTGCCGGTAAGGTTCTACATACTGTTCGCTTAAACACGGATCGTAGATTTTGGTGGATAAAATCGCCGTCCACTCATCTCCGACTGATTCAACGGCAATTGTGCCGCGCCAATCTGGGGCAAAGCGAAATAGCAGCACGCGATCGGTCTGCAAAACCTGTCGCACTTCATCCACAGTGGTCTGCAATATTTCATCTAAATTGAGCGATTGCCGAATCCGCTGAGCAATATGAGCGACAAGATTTTCGGGGTCGGTTTGCTGATGAGGCAGCATCTCAGAATCCTGTGGATCAGTGATCGGTTGATTAACGGTTTCAGCGGAGTTGCGCCTTGCAAGAATGTCGAGTGGCGGGCGTGTTTGCTCTAACTCGTACGGTTCTGAAGCGGCGTTCTGCGCGATTCTTGCCGCAAATTGATCTTCTAAAACAGCGCTGAGCCGATCGAGCGTCGTCACACCGATCAAATTGCCTTGCTCATCCAAAACGGGCAGATGGCGAATCTGATGTTGATGGAGTAAGGACAACGCCGTGAGGAGCGTTTGTGTAGGTAGGGTTTGAGTTGAATGGATTTGAGTTGAATGGATTTGAGTTAAGTGGGTTGATGGCAAAGTGAGCGTCACCACTTCTGACGACATCACGTCTGCGATCGTTAATTTCGAGAGATCTACACCCTTAGCAACCAGTTGAACAACGTCGTGTTCGGTGAAGATGCCGACCAATTGCTGACGAGCCGGATCTAATGGATCTGTCTCAACCACTAAAATGCAGCTTTCAAGTTGAGAACGAGAGATCAGTTGAGCCGTCGGTTGAGTCGTTGATGGAATATGCGGTGCGTGATTTAGTAGAATTCCAAATGGCTGGATCTGTACATTGTCAGAATTGCAGAGGGCGCGAATAGCATCCGCCACGATCGTATGCGGTGCGACCGTTAGCGGAAGTTGATCGATCACAGATTCTTCTAAGGCGGGCAGCGCAACCCAGGAATAAGACGGCGGCATAACCACTCCTATATCTCTAGGATGAGTTAAACCTATCACCTCAGTTTACAGAAGTCATATCAAAATCAAGGGAACTTAATTCTGGTGGAGTGCCCACTCCGATCCGAAAACGCTAGACGCTATAGAACTCAATAGATCGTTGCAAATTCGTTACACAATTCATTCACAAACGATCACAGTTCGTTTTAAAACTACAGTTCGCTTTAAAACTTCCTAGCGGGGCAAGACTTGCGATCGCGATCGGACTGCGGTTCTTGCCAAGAGTAAGCGAAATGACTAATAGATGAAATTCGTGGGGCAAATCGCCGCAGTGCTTCCATCTGCACTTCTAACGGGGGACGGTTACTGATCGATTGCTGCCAAATTCCGGCTAACACAGGTTTAACTTGCGTTCCTGGTCGGGCTTGGCTCATCACACGCTGCACCTGACTAACAATGCAGTCGGTTCGACCACACACCCCGTACGACATGGGATGCCACTCAACGCCGTTAGGAAATCGATCCCACGGCTGTAATCGCGAATCGAATCCGCCTCGCCCGATCGTTTGGTTACCCTCTGGAAAAAAGACCGCTCCGGCAGGGATTCCTGTTTGCCGAGCCGGGTAGACGGCGGCATTCAAGAAGTCCACAACACCTTGCATTGCGTGGGCAACACCCAAGCGCCAAAGATCGGTTTGCAAAATTGAATGGCGTTGAGCAACAGAAGCACGAAACTCATTGGCGAGCGGTTGGCGTCCTTGCCACATGGGGGTTGTTTCGTTGCGAAAGAGTTTATCAACCGCAACCACATCCGCCGTATTAATGAACCCGCGATCGAGGAACCGCTTAATTAACTCTCGCCCTTTGCCATTGGTTCCGCGATCGTAAAACGCTTTTCGAGCCGCTTCGCCGTAGATCCATAGATCCTGCACTTTGGTTGCGATCGAGGCATTGCCCACACTGCGCGGATACCGAATATAGTCGAACAAAATTCCATCGGGGCGGCGTTTTAGCACCGCTTGTACCATTTGGTAATAGTCTTGTTTCGCTGCCAAGCTATACGGATCGATAAACGCTTCGTTGGGATTGAGACTACCCAAATCGGTACTTAGTCCCGCAAGCGTGTTGGCAGACAAGCTCGTTTGTCCGCGACCATTGCGTAAGAGTGAAATCTGCTTATTGGGTCGAATCGCGTAGCTATAGCCAAAATTCATGGAGAACATCCAGGAGTAAACGCCTAAGCCGCGTTCTCGTCCTTTCTGAATCACCTGTGCTAGAAGGTCAGCCTTCTCGTTGCCGTAGCTTCTAACAACCGGCTGCCATGCGGTCGGATTGTCAGCCGCAGGTAATAACACCTGTCCGTTGTAGAAGGTTTCGACATACACCTGGTTGTAGCCGCGATCGACAATGCGATCTAATACTTCATCTAGCGCTCCGGGCCTTAGGTCACACTCATACAGCCGTATCCAAATTGCTTGCGTTTTCAGCCAGTTCTGACCGCGACACTGTTTCAGTTGATTGGCTTGTTTAGCAATAATGTCTTGATACCGCTGCCGCGCCTCTTTTTTTCCACTGGTCGCATCACGGCGGGCAATTTCTTTTTGGGCAATACCATCCGATGTCTGTTGACAGTAGGGAAGAAAATCGGCGGCTCCAGCAGGAGGAATCCAGAAATTTTGCGCCATCAGACTCGCTCCTGCAAGAGAGACTAAGCTCCGAGTGATGGTATTACAAACGTGTTTTGTAATGTTTTGAAGTCCGACAGAGTGAGACGCAGCGGCACTACTCCTAGAAAAAAGACGCCCATTAACCATAGAACGATCGCACAACTCTTATAAAACAGCTAAACCTCCTCACCCTCAGTCTTATAAACCAGAAGTAGGAGAGTGGTCACAAAAAATCACTAAATAGCTTTAACAAGACCGCTTTAAGCAAGTCAAATTTGAGCCAGTCAAATATGGGTGTCAGACCATTTAGTGACAGAAGCGACAGAAAGGTTTCAACCTTGCACCCTAGAGTGTACCCTTTTCAGTTTCAAGACTAATACTGCGATCGCAATCCTTGCACAATCTATATTCTTGCTAATAGAAAAAGAGCGGGGACATTCAGCCCTGCTCTTTACTTCTATGGAAGATGCTATGGAAGACGACTTACTCTTGAATCGGGTTTTGATGTGGAGTTTTGCTTCTCAGCAACGGATTCTAGAGCGCGAGTCGATGGGTGAAGAGAGAGGGCCTGCGCGATCGCGCTCAATCGCCGCGCCTGATCTCGACTAATGCTGTACTCGGTGTTGCCAAGTCCGGGGGCATCCCATCGGCGAGTCGCAGGGTTAATGTAGGAGTACGTGCGGGCACGCAGAACGGCGTCGGTTCCTTGAAAGCCTTCAGTATAGGCTTGGCGGAGTCGCTCAATATAGCCACCGCTTGCGAGGGCCGCTAACGGAGCTTGATTGGCTAAATCGATCGCATTTAACTGCTCTTCTAGAGATAGTTTCAATCCGCTGAGTTCTGCCGTTTGACGAATCATCTCAAACTGCCGACGCAATCGATTGAGTTGTCGTTCATCGGCCTCTTCTGGCGATCGCGCTCCATGCTGATAGGAGAAACTGCCCAAATTCCACTGTGCATTTCCCGGATCGACATGCCCATAGTACGCCCAAGTCTTCCCACCATTAGGCGTCCGGGTTCCCTCAGCACTACCAACGGCAGTAGCGACTAGAGAATCAGATCCGCCCTCGAAAAGCTGGTCAGCAGATAGAAAGAGGGCAGGACGAGGAGATGCAGGTGCGATCGCATCTGCTCCGATCGACATCGGCGGTTCAGATGTTAGCGGTTCAGATCTTGATGCGTTGGAAGAGTCGGATGCGCTGGCATCAATGGCATCTCGACGCGGTGAAGGCTGAAAGGTAACTGCGGCTCGCTTTGCAACACGACGCTGAGATTCGCTTCTCGACGGGCTTGGAAGCGCGGCAGTTTGTTTAACGGGTACTACAACCTGAGCAGAACTATCTTGCTGAGCATCAGCGCTGATCTGTTTAGGTTCGCTCTTGCTGCGATCGCGGTATGAAGGCCGTTCTTCTCGGTTTGAATGAATCGCCTCTTTGACAGGAGGCGCAAAATTTAACACGGTGCCCGCTTGAGCAGATCTCGCAGCACCAAACATCAGAGCCGCAAGGCTCATCGCTACAACCACAAGTCGTTTCATGGTGTTTTTAAGGTTCGTTGCAAAAGGGTTCTATCGGGTTCAACAATTGCCCAGGTTTTATCTGGCTGCTTCAGCAGCGCCGCAAATTGCAGAATCGTTGCTGTTCCAAGCGGTTGTCCTTGCTTGAGTGAGCCAATCGTCGGTGATCGCAGCCCACAATATCGAAACAAGTAAGCCGGAATCGTTGGAGTTGAGAAATAAAGGCAGCCTCGCTGATCAAGAAACGTGTCTCCGTCGTAGGGCGCAAACACCGGCTTGCCGTTTAGCACAATGGAGATGTCGCCCAAACCACCTGCAACCTTGTAGCCCGCGATCGCATCTCCCGGCTGCAATTGCCAGGATTGGTAAAGCGGCACATTAGTTTTAGAGCGGGTAGCAGACTGCAATTGGCATCCGCCAGCCAACAGGGCGATCAGTCCTGCCTTAATGCACCCAGAACCGAAACCCTTTATACTCATCCCCATCGTATAAAACCACCAGTTGAGTCTTTGGCTGAAGCTCCACAAAATCATCGGCGTCAACTAGGTAAACGTCTCGCTCAGGTGGCGTATCGGCTCGAACCTGAACCTTTGGCAATTTGCAATGAGGCTCCTTTAAAATTCCGCGAACCTTACTCTTAGTGGCTCCTTGCTCAACCGTGAGGAGCTTTGCAATTTGGTCTTTTGAAAGTTTGCTGTCTGTCTTCGTGACCTTCTGACAGGTTTCGCTAGCTTTACTGCCAAACGAGGGCAAACTGTGTGACTCTAGAAGCAGTGCGATCACGAGCAATGCAGCTCCTCCCGCCAACCATTGTTTTAAGGTAAGTGTTTCAAGCTTACGAACATACATCACAGAAACTTCCCTCCAATCAGCAACCCAACGGTAATCAGCAGTAAGCGATAAACGCTGACCGAATTGACTTGAGGCAGAAATAGCGCTGCATAAATTGCCATCAGTGCCGGAACAAATACCAACATCGAGATCGGCAGGGCTAGTGCTGGCAAGCTACTTGCGATCGCGCTCAGTCCGTACCGCAACCCGATTGATGCCAAGATCCACAGCAGGGCATCAAGGGCAATGGCAGATGGTTTGGAGGGCAAATGCGTTGCTCGCTGCCAAACTTGCAAAGCAACAGACTTCAAGGTGTGACGCCGACTCCGCCGGGAAGGACGACGGGAAGAGGCAGAGAAAGCAGGAATAGGCGAGGAAGCTGTTCGGGCTTGCATGACCTCTGGCATCTGAAGTTCCGGCATCTGAAGTTCTGGAAGGGATTCTGATGCGGCTGGACTAGAAGGCTGAGCAGATTCTTCAGATTTGGCAGAATCAGATTTGGCAGAATAGACCGGCAGTTCAAGACCTGATGCTTTTCGGTCAGAGGCATCAACATCTTGTGCGATCGCTCTCAGCGCTTCCATCTCTTCTACAATGGAGGCGGACTGTTGGCTAATGTGTTGAAGCTCTTGTTCCAGTTGGGCAAACCGAGACGCGATCGTAGAGCGAGACACATCCCAGATGGGTTTGACTTGGGTAGAAATGGTCTGCTTAGATTTAGTAGCCGCCTGACGCTTCGTTTTTGCAGGGGTCTTAGTGTTCAACTGGCGCTTTCGCTTCGGGGCTACCTCCGGTTCTGAAGCAACCGATTCACTCCCCTCAGGCGATACTGGCTGATCTGCTAGCCGAGACGTGCGCCGCGTCTTTGCACTAGATTGTCCTTGTACTCGTGTGGATTGGCTGTCTGCTTTTAGTTCTGTCATGGCGGCTCCTGAGGCTAGCGAATCACCCTATCACTATAGTACAGAAGTACTATTAATAGTATTAGTGTACTAAAAGCAATAAGTCAAGCCATTCAGCGATCGTAAATTCGCAGTTTTAACTCAGATTTTTAACCGATAGGTAGGCAAAGAATCAGGCTGAGTCTTAGAAAGCTCTTTATCCATAGAAGGCTCTTTATCATAAAATGGTGCATCTTGTGATAGTAAAGACAAAATTTTATGTTTAGATACCTTACCCTTAAACCAGAGCTACTAGAGGACAATCGCTATGGGTCTGAAACGCGGTATTGAAATTATTCCATTAGCATCGGTGAAAGGCGGAATGGCAGAATTCTACACGCCCCAATCAAGCCACGAAACGATGTTGGTCAATGTTCCGGCTGGTACAATTGATGACCTGTTCGTACATCACTTTCAAACCGATCAACTGCTTGTGGTGCGCGGAAGCTTCATTCTGGTTGTGTTACAAAATCGTAGGTATCAATACATTCCGCTAACTGAAAGGCAACCCACGATCGTTAAGGTTCCTCCTGGCGTTCCTCACGGGGCAATCAACTCAAGCGCTGAGCCATGTGTTTTAGTCAATGCTGTATTAAGACATGGAGCAGCTTGCGAACGAGACTATCGCCCACTTCGGCAACCCTTCCCCTACGATATGAATACAGCCAATCGACTCCTACAAGACCTCAACTATCTGACGACGGCATAGTGGCGTCTTACCTGGTCTTCTGGCTTTATCCACCCTGTTCGCATTTACATGCTTGTTGTCCATGCCGTTGACCATTCTCGTAGCTGAAGACGACTTAGGCACTCGCCTCTCAATCAGTGATTACCTCGAATCCTGCGGTTACTCAGTCTTGTCAGCTGAGAACGGCAAGGAAGCGTTTGCCCTAGTTGAAACCGATCAGCCCCATTTAATCGTTACTGATGTCACCATGCCACAGATGGATGGCTATGAATTCGTTAAGCAAGTCCGCAAACGTCCTTCAATGCGGTTGCTACCTGTGGTGTTTCTAACAGGACGGACAGATTCTCAAGAACGGGTTTTAGGCTATCAGCTAGGCTGTGATGTCTATTTGGCAAAACCGTTCGAGTTGACCGAGCTAGGCGCGGTCGTCCGAAATTTGCTTGATCGGGTGCAGATGATCGAGTCAGAATGGCGATCGCGGATGCAAGCGGCAGAACCAACGGAGCGACCGGAGTCCCTCAGCAAATATCCCCCGTCGCTCATTGACTTAACATCCCGCGAGAAAGAGGTGCTGATCTTGCTTAGCGATGGACTCTCGAACGGTCAAATCGGGGGCCAGCTTCATCTCAGTTCTCGCACCGTCGAGAAGTATGTCAGTAGTTTGCTTAGAAAAACAGACACCAACAATCGAGCAGAATTAGTCCGCTATGCAATCGAGCATCAGCTTGTAGATTAGCTTGGGTTGGGAGACATTTTGGTTTTAGTAGAGCAAATTTTTCAAGGCCGCAACGGGTTATCTTGCGGTCACTTCCGCCATCATGTCCACAAACACACCATTGTGGTCGCTCATTTTCCCCTTCTCTGGCGTGGTTCCCTCCCAAGCCCCGACATTCACCAGATGAGGCACTAAACTCTTAGACAAACAAATGTGATCCACCGTTGCCCGCGAAAGCCCTCTCTCCATCATATTTTCCTTCGTCACACAGTCGAGTGAAAGATCGTTTAAGGCTGCACTCAACAGCCCAACTGACTCTTTTTCTTCGTACCAACCCGAACCATCTCGACTTTGATTGAAATCGCCTGCAACGCACATTAGATGATTGGGGTACTGCTTCCCAATGCGTAACCAATCCTGATGATGCTGACGAATGGATTGGCGATGCTCTTCCCATCGCTTAGCCGTCCCACTGATGCCTTTCTCGTTGGCGTAAGGGATGACAGTTCCATAAACAAGCATTGCGCCGAACGGTGAATCCACTTCAGCACAAACCGCATAAGTCGGATCAAAGGTGGGAATGCAACTCCGTATCTTCCAGCGTGACCAAATCGTTGCAAGATTTTCACCGGCTTCGTAATACTCGGAGGCGCAAGACGCAACAGACTCGTAATCGCTTCCAAGAGCGATCGCGGCGTTCGTTTCAGTCAGTACCCACACATCTGCATCAATATCGAGAATCTGATCGAGACGGCGCTGATTTTTGATCCAGCCATTTTGCTTGGGGCGTTCAAGATTCCAAGTTGCCACGCGAAACTTAACAGATGAATTCGCAGTAATTGAATTCATGATGATGTCTTACCAATTGCTTCAACATCATTTAGCCCCAAACTCCAAAGCGAGATAACAAACCGCTTTAGCGGCGAACTAGTTCTTTTTCTCGAATCACGTAGTTCAACAATCCTTCGCAAGCATCCATCAACAAGTCAATCACCTGATTAAATCCTTCTTCACCGCCGTAGTAAGGATCAGGCACTTCCTTGAGGGTGTGACGAGTGCAAAAATTACACATCAAGCGAACCTTGTCGCGGTGCGTCCCAGCCCGGTCAACAGAACAGATTTCCTCATAGTTTTCGCGATCCATCGCTAGGATCAAATCAAATTCTTCAAAGTCCGATCGCACAAATTGCCGCGCCTGACCAACCAGATCAATTCCTTGCGCCTTAGCTGCGATCGTCATTCTGCGATCGGGCGGACTGCCAATGTGGTAGCTCGATGTTCCAGCAGAATCACACGCAATTTCGCCGCTCAACCCTGCATCCCGAACCAAATGATTCATGATGTTCTCAGCCGACGGAGAGCGACAGATATTTCCCAAACAGACAAACAGCAATTTATAAGCCATAGACCTAATACGATTGAACCGGGCAATCAGTCCATCATATCGCCCGGTTCAATCTTATTTTGCTTTATGAAAACCGTTGTAGGACCTTGTAGAACCTGCGTTCTAGAACCTACGTCCAACAACGTTTAGCCCATCATTCCTGGAAGATTCAAACCACCCGTGAGGTCTTCCATCTTCTCGCGCATGGTGGCGGTAGATTTTGTATAAGAATCTTTCATCGCTGCCAACACCAAGTCAGACAACACATCCGCCTCTTCTTGCAACGCTTCTGGCGTCAGAACGACACGCAAAGGTTCTTGGTTGCCGCTCATCACCACCTTGACGATGCCGCCGCCTGCTTCACCTTCGATCTCCATCGCCTCTAGTTCTTCCTGAAGTTTCTTTGCCCCTTCTTGAACTTGTTGCGCTTTCTTGATGGCGTCAGCAAACTCTTTCATCTTGCCAAGCCCGAAGCCGAATCCCTGTCCTTGTGACATAACTTCCTGTGTAAAGTCAAACAGCTACATTATGACATCGGCTCGCTGAATCATGACATCAGTTCGAGACATTAGCCGAATTCGAGCCACAAGCTTAAAGTGCGGTTCGTAATTTGTAACTTTATTGGGTGAAGATAACCGATACAGTAAGTAGAGTCCATCTCGTCAAGACGCGATCGTAGGCCTTACACCAAGCACCAGTCTGCTTCTAACGATTCCACCTATTTGCGTTAAAGGAAACCTCTAGAGGCAGCATACCTCTCACTCTCAAATCACTCACCATACCTAACTTATCTGGAATTCACCTAGCATCTTGACTTCTGGCTCTAGCCACAACGACCATTCTTGCTGAACCCGAGATTGAACGTGGTGAATCAGTTGAAAGATGTCTGTCGCCGTAGCACCACCGCAGTTCAAAATGAAATTAGCGTGGCGCTGAGCGACTTGAGCGCCCCCAATTTGATGCCCCTTTAGTCCCACCTGCTCGATCAGCCAGCCCGCTTTATGAGAGTCAGGATTTCGGAACACGCTCCCACAGCTGGGGAAGTCGTAGGGTTGTGTACGCTGTCGCTGTTGCTTGTGGGCGTCTGTGAGAGCGACTAGCTCCGTTGGATTAGCGCTCGGCTGTAGTTGAAAAGTGGCTTGAGTGACGAGCTTCTGGCTGCCTTGGAGGGCAGAAGTTCGATACTGATATTTCAGATCATCTGGAGTCAGAATTTTGGTTGAGCCGTTTGGAAGGACGACCTGAGTGTCTACCAAAATATCTGCTACACAGTCTCCGTGTGCGCCTGCGTTCATCACCACAGCACCGCCCACCGTACCGGGAATGCCAACTGCCCATTCAAACCCTTGCCAGCCGCGATCGGCAAGTCTCCACGCTAATCTCGGCAACGGTTCCCCTGCCCCAACCGTCACCCGTCCGCTCGCTTCGTCGAATTCGGCATAGCGCAAAAACCGAGTTGAAATCACGAGTCCTGAAATGCCGCGATCGCTTACAAGCAAATTCGATCCGGCTCCCAGCATCGTCACTGGCAGCCCTTGCGATCGCGCCCAATCTAAACTCGCGTGTAGCTCGTCGAGCCGCCTCGGCGCAATATACCATTCTGCCGGGCCGCCCACTCGAAATGACGTTAGCGATGCCATTGGAACATTCGCTTTGATCATCAAGTCAGTACCAGGGAGGGGGATCATGGCCAGCTTTTTGTGCGGTTCCTCCGGAGCCGCGATCGGTGCTAATCGGGCGGTGGGGCGGGCGTAAAGTCCTGTGCCAGAAAAGCCGAGCTTCACAGAAGCGGGAACAGTCCGAGGATCACTAGAGAGAGTCATATGGGTTTCGTTATTTTTTTGAAGGCTCCAACCCGAGACCGAGGCGAGTCTCGCTGAGGAAGCTTAAGCATTCACAGCGCAGACAAAATTAAGAAGCTGCTTTCTCAGCCACTTGCTGAGTTGAGATCGCGTCCGGGATGAGTTGGTTCAGATTTCCGGCCCCCAAAAAGATGACCAGATCACCAGGAGCCAGCGTTGCTGCTAGAAAATTGCTAATGGCAGGTAGCGTCGGTTGGTAGTGTACCCTCGAATGGCGTGTGGCGAATAAATCAGCAACTTGCTGACCGTTAATCTGCCCAGAATCAGGTTCACCTGCACTATAAATATCACTCAGGACAACTACATCAGCATCCCGGAAGGATTCGGCAAACTCTGTTAAAAAGGTTGCGGTGCGGCTATAGCGGTGCGGTTGAAAGACTGCCACAACCCGGCGCTTTGGCGAAGATTCTGCCGCCTGTAAGCGAGCGGAACTCAAGGTCGCCCGAATTTCACTGGGGTGGTGAGCGTAATCATCGATAAACAGAATGTTGTTTGCGGCTCCACGATGCTCAAAGCGACGCCGTGCGCCCTCAAAGGAGGCTAAAGCACGAGCAATCACCGGAAATTCAAGCCCTAGTAATCGACCCACCGCAACCGCCGCGATCGCATTGCTCAAATTGTGATGACCCAGCAATTGAATATTGAGTTGTCCTAAAACCTGCCCATGTTCTAACACTCGTGCAGTTGTACCATCTCCCTGATAGCGGATCTGATCAACGGTGTAGTCTGCGCCAGAGTCTGGATTGAGGCTGTAGGAGATGTTTGGAGTAATGCGATCGCGCACAGTTTCACAATCGATGCAGCCAATTGTCACTTTGCAGCGGCTTGCAAACGTTTGGAAGATTTCGACTACTTCATCTAGACTGCTGTAGTGATCGGGATGATCGAGTTCGGCGTTAGTAATAATGCCAACATACGGCTCAAACTTCACTAGTGACCCGTCGGACTCATCGGCTTCTGCTACTAAATAGTCACCCTGTCCAAACCGAGCGTTGCCTTGCCACGCTTTGACCTCGCCGCCGACGATTACCGTCGGATCGAGATCCGCTTCGAGCAACAAATAGCTAATCAAACTGCTCGTTGTCGTCTTGCCGTGAGTGCCTGCGATCGCAATGCTTCGATAGTCCTTGATCAGCGCAGCGAGTAAGTCAGATCGATGAAAGATCGGACATCCTAGCTCTAATGCGGCTTGATATTCAGCATTAGATTCATTGATGGCAGTCGAACAAATGACTTGCGGCAAAACCATAGAGGAACCAGTCAAGCGGCGATTGGCAATCGGTGTAACCGTAGCGACAGAAGACGCGATCGCCATCACCTCAGCTTCAGCGCGGACTTGAGAAAAATGCTCAAGATTTGAAGCATCCTGACTTAAAAAAATGTGAGCGCCTAACGTTTTTAGTCGCTCTGTAATATGACTGAGACGCAGATCCGAACCAGAAACTGGCAGCTTACGTTCGAGCAGAACATAAGCAAGGGCTGACATTCCAATTCCACCAATGCCGATGAAATGAAATGGTCTGCCGCTGAAGTCAACGGAAGTCAGCATTTTTGCTCCTTACACACCACACCAATGACACGCGATATCATATCAAGGATTGCTTTTTGACGGTATAGCTAGATCAAAATTTCGATTCCTTTATTTGTGATTCAAAAAATGTCAGTCAAAACTGCACCGTAAAAGCTGAATGTTTCCTTGCCTTACTCATCAATTAACCATAAATGCTCACCCTAATTTGTTAGATACAGGGCGGAAGTCGTCGATTCCCGAAAGAAATCTATGATCTTTAACTAAAGTTGCCCACTCAACTAGTGGCTTTCAATAATCGACAAAATCGGTAGCCGCACATTGTAAATAAGAAGCAGGTTAGGAGTTGTGATGGATTGCCCAAACTTTTTGTTTTTACAGTAAGTCTGAGTTGTCTTCCAAAACTAACCTCCTATTAAATGACACGATCTAAGCGAAACCGCAAGCAAATCGAATTCACTATTTATCCGATTCAAATCGTCAATGTTGCTACAAATTTTGCCATAACAATTTCAGGGTGAAAACAATTCTTTAGGTTGAGATTTAATAGAGGCGATCGTAGAAGCTAGCCATCACCTTGCAGTTATTTTGTCGATCGGCTTCAAAGCTGGGCAGAAGATGTCCATCTTGCGACCAATAAGGCATGAGAGCAGTAACCTGAGTTCGCTGAACAGTATCTTTTCCTTTTCCTCGTTTCCTCTTCCTCATTTAATTGGGCGAGCAATGAGAGCGCAAAATCATTTCATTAGAGTTCTTTCAGTGAACAGGCCTCAGCTCCAAATGTAGTACGAGTGTGTTCGTAGCGAAGTACAAATTCCATCCGAATCACCGTACCCCAACTGCTAACGCTGTATTCAACCGCAAAGGGTTATTCCCAATGCCTTCGCTAGACCTCAATTCACAAAATGGTGCCATCGAAACCTTCAATAATTTTCCCGTTCCATGACGGTTAAGGGACAAAAGTTGCAGTGCTTTTTAAGGTATGATGTAATCCATCAATAGGTATTTATATTCAGAGGGCAAGACGCAGTGATTAGAGTAGCGATCAACGGCTTTGGACGCATTGGACGCAATTTCATGCGATGCTGGGCGGGTCGGGAGAACAGTCAGTTAGAGGTTGTCGCGATCAACGACACATCTGACCCTAGAACCAATGCTCACTTGCTGAGGTACGACTCGATGTTGGGCAAATTTACCGGAGACATTGAAGCCGATGAGAATACCCTCACGGTCAACGGTAAAAAAATCAAATGCACGTCCGATCGCAACCCAGAAAATTTGCCTTGGGGCGAATGGGATATCGATCTAATCATTGAGTCGACGGGTGTGTTCATCAGCAAAGAGGGCGCGACAAAGCACCTGAATGCGGGTGCAAAGAAGGTATTGATCACAGCTCCTGGCAAGAATGAAGATGGGACGTTTGTGGTTGGCGTCAATCATCACGATTACGACCACAACAAGCACAACATCATTAGTAATGCAAGCTGTACCACAAACTGCCTTGCCCCGGTTGCCAAGGTGCTGCACGAGAATTTTGGCATCATCAAAGGCACGATGACCACGACACACAGCTACACGGGCGACCAGCGCATTCTCGATGCTAGCCACCGAGATTTGCGCCGTGCGCGGGCGGCGGCTGTGAACATTGTTCCGACTTCTACAGGTGCAGCCAAAGCCGTTGCCTTGGTGTTGCCTGCATTGAGCGGTAAGCTCAACGGAATTGCTCTGCGCGTTCCGACCCCCAACGTGTCTGTTGTGGATCTAGTAGTCAACGTCGAGAAGAGCACGATCGCTGAACAAGTTAATCAAGCTCTGAAAGATGCTGCCGAGGGTTCGATGAAAGGCATTTTGAAGTATTGCGATCTGCCCTTGGTATCGAGCGACCACGCGGGTACAGACGAGTCTTCGATCGTAGACTCAGCCCTAACAATGGTGATGGGCGGCGATATGGTGAAGGTTGTGGCTTGGTATGACAACGAGTGGGGCTATAGCCAACGTGTAGTTGACCTCGCTGAAGTTGTGGCTCAGAACTGGGTTAAGTAGGTTTTTTCCCACTAGGCCATTAGATCTCAAATGCCCTCAACTTAAATCTTGGAGTTGAGGGTTTATTGTTGAAGATCGCTACTCCTTTTTTACCACTTTGCAACTTATCAAGGTTCAGAGATTGCGCCACGACGTATTCAGACCCAATCCCTGAACCTTGCACGAATTTCTAAGGAAGCTAACTTTTCCAAGCTAGTTTTACCGCGACTTCCCAAGCAGAAATTGTAGATATCCTCAATCTATGTTCTTGTGCTGAGGCCCAGATCGCAGGAGCGACTTCAGCATTGGAAGAGAATCTAGCTAGACTAAACGTACTGTTGTGAAACAAGTACTCAAACGATTGAGAGCAAACACTTGATGCGTTGTACCCAGGTCAAGCGGCTTGCTCGCGAAATTATTTAGCTTTTCCAAGTCTATCTGGCTGCATGACGCGGTGATTGATTTGTCTATGAATCGCTACAAATTTGGGCGCGCTGTCTAAGCGTTCGTCCACAGGTTTAGAACATTGTTCGAGAATTTATGAACGTCATGCATGAAGAACGTTTGATTAGTCAATCAGAATACGCCAAACAATTACGCCCCTCACTACCGCCAGAAGCCTTTCTTTCTAACCCTAACAAGGTCTGGATTCTGTTGATTAACATCGCCATTTTAGTTCTGGGTTGGAGCATTGCCGATCAACTGCCTCAATGGAACGGGTATTTCTTGTGGCTTTATCTCCCTCTAACTTTAGTCATGGGAAATAGTGTCATTGTTCTGTTATTTGGCACACATGATCTATTACACAGCCGAACGATTAGAAATCCATCTCTGAGGCGGCTTGTTAGTCTACTCGGACTAGCCATGTTATGGACTCCACCCACATTTTGGAAAGCGGTTCATAATCGAGAGCATCACAGCAAAACGAATTCGTTGCACGACCCCGACCGCAACTATCTGCATGAGCAACCGGAAAATTGGGGCAAATGGATTCAAAATCTCTTTGTTCCATCAGCAGAGGTTAATCCCCTCTGGTTAATGGTCGGAATGAGCCAAGCCTGGGGAGTGCATACATTTCGGAATCTGACATCAGTGCTGCTGTTTAATCATGGGCAGAGCGAATATCCGGTTGCTTCATTCAAGGTGAGTACAAAGGAGCGTCGAGCGATCGCGCTTGAATTCTTCATCATCTTGGGAATTCACTTGAGCATTCTAAGCTACTTGGGGTTGCATCCTGTAAAACTCTTACTGAGCTACTTTTTACCTATCTGGATTGGCTACAGCGGCATCATGTTTTATATCTACACCAACCACATGCTGTGTCGCATGACGAAGATTAATGATCCGTTGATTAATAGCATTTCGGTTCGGGTTCCTAAACTATTTGATCTGCTACATTTCAACTTTTCATACCATACAGAACACCACATTTTCCCTGGCATAAACTCAGATTATTATCCAGCCGTCCAAGAATTGTTGAAGGCGCGATATCTTGATCGGTTTAATTTGGTAGATGCTGGAGAAGCTTGGCGGTTAATGTTGCAGACGCCTCGACACTATAAGAACGAGAATACCTTTACTGATTGGTCAGGAATGAAGTCTGTCCCCTGCCCCCAGTCTTCGACGGACGAGATATTGTGATTCATAAGCTGTATTGGGCGTGAACCGTTTCCGCAGGTCTAGAGGATTCGCGCCGTTTTGCTTCACGAACCCTGAAAATGTTGAAATCCTCTGTTAAGCGTTAAACTTTCATCAGGGTGAGTTCCGGCTGGGTCGATCAATTGAATGGTTTGAGCAGAGGTGATGGTACCTACGATCGCACTTCCTTCTCTCAGACGTTCAACCAACTCCTGAGCCAGGTCTTCCGGCAAACACAATACTAATTCAAAATCTTCTCCGCCATACAGCGCCCACTGCATCGCCTGCTCAGGAGACACCCAGTTTCTCAAAGCTGGATGAATTGGAATCCTCTGACGATCGAGCCTTGCACCAACCCTACTTGCTCGGCAAATCTGCAAAACCGCATCCGCAAGACCATCACTTGAATCCATTCCAGCGCAGGGGAACGGGGGCAAGACATCTAAACGAGAATGTGGATATTGATGAGCCTGGATCAATGAGTCGCGACCCTCTAATTCTGGCTTAACATCAGGATTTAGCAAAAGTTCTAGTCCTGCCCGCGACGAACCGTGATAGCCCGTGACGACGATCGCGTCCCCAGGTTGTGCCGTCGATCGGCGAATTACACGAGTAGGATCAACCTGTCCAAAGGCAGTGATAGAAACGGTGATGACCGGAGAACGGCAAATATCGCCACCTACGATCTCCGTCCCATACCGTCGCAAACAGCCTGTCATTCCCTGATAAAGTCGTTCGACCCAAGACACCAAAACTTCACCTGGAAGTCCTAATCCTACAGTGATCCCCAATGGCGAAGCGCCCATTGCAGCAAGATCAGACAAATTGGCGGCGGCGGCTCGCCAGCCTGCGGATGCTGGAGGAGTTGTGATGTCGCTAAAATGCACGCCATCGACTAACACATCAGACGTGACCACGAGAGATTTGCCAGGCTCGATGGGGAGAACGGCAGCATCATCACCGATGATTGCACTCGAACAAAATGCCTGCACTCGCTTCAGAAGTCCTTGCTCGCCAATATCTTGAACTTGCAGTTCCATCGTGTTTCCTCAAAAAAGAAGAGACGCGACTCGATCACGTCTCCATAAAACCAGCTCGGTTCAATACTGGTTAAGCTACGTTCGGCTCTACCAAGTTCTCTAGTCCATCTACCACTTTCATTGAATCAATTTTGTCTCCCGCTTTCAACTGCCCCAGAACCTCTGCGCCTTCCGTCACAAAGCCAAAGATCGAATACCGTCCGTCTAGTAAATTTGCGCCTGCTGGAGTGAGTTCAGGCTCGAATAGAAAGAAGAAGAACTGAGACGAACCTCCATTTGGGTTATCGGCAGGAGCCGCTAGCGCTAACGCACCGTAAGCCGAAAATGGCAGAACGGGCTGATCGAGATAGCGTCCCGCGTCTTCCAATGTTGTTCCATAGACGGGTTCCTTCTCTCCTTTGACAAGAATTTCCATCGGAACGGCGCGATATTTCTTCGTCTTCGGATCAACAAATCCAATCTCAGGCCCAGGTGGGTCACCAATTTGTAGGACATACGAATCTTCTGCACGAGTGAACTCTAAGCCATCGTAGAATCCTCGTTTGACTAGATCGACAAAGTTTCCGGCGGTGACCGGAGCACTAAAACCATCGAGTACGATCGTCATCTCTCCTTCGGACGTTTTGGCAGCAACCGTAGCGCGCCCCTTAAGTTGAGGAAGATTGCTGTACTCCTGGGGAACTTCAAACGGAAAGTCTTTTACCATCATGGCTTCAAGGTCGCTAATGCGATCGAGCATCTGGCTCCGAGTGATCAAGATTTTCTCTTTGTCTTTCCCGTCCGTTGCCGTTTGAAGCTCGGTAACGCTGGCTTTTAGCTGCTCAATAATCTGTTCAGCTTCCGCCTTTTGACCGTCTGGAATGCTGGCTAAAACTTTTGTTGGCCGGTCATTCAACACCCGTGAAGCGGTTTTGATATCTGAGGTTACTGCGCCCCAGCGACGATTTGCCCGCAGCTGGAGCGAAATATCTTCAAGACTAGTTTGCAGCTTACGCACTTCAGAGTTGTCGATGGGTAAGGCATTTCGCAATAGCGCTTTGGGATCTTTAATCGCGTTTCCTTGCGGCAAGGCTTGCACGGGAAGCGTTTCCCCGAGCACTGTCAAACTGATCACACTCCAAGCCAGCCCTAATGCCAACACACGCGGCTTGAGACTTCCAAACCATCGCTGACCGATTGGCTTCGTCAAGCTCCTTCGGAGCGCTAAACCCAAGTTCCAAAGGCTTGCAGTATTCCACATAACATTGCTCTTAAACGGTGCGTAACAACCCCGCTTCGATTGTGCCATGTAAGGGGGAAGAGAGGATAGAGATGAGGGATGAAGGATGAGGGATGAGGGATGGGGTTGGACAAGATAGAAAGATTGTTTACGATCGCTTGCTTCCTTACTCTTCCTTTCATCCCTCATCCCTCATCCCTTCTTAAAAGCGCCCCAGAGCGGTAAAATAAAGTGCCGAATGTCCTCCCCCACAATTACAGACTCATGATCTCTAGTAACGATTTTCGACCCGGCGTCAGCATTGAATTAGATGGAGCGGTTTGGCGGGTCGTCGAATTTTTACACGTAAAACCAGGTAAGGGATCGGCGTTTGTCCGCACGAAGCTGAAGAACGTGCAGTCGGGCAGCGTTGTTGAACGAACGTTTCGGGCTGGGGAAACTGTGCCTCAAGCCAATTTAGAGAAGAGTACGATGCAGCACACCTACAAGGAAGGTGATGATTACGTCTTCATGGATATGGAAAGCTATGAAGAAGGTCGGCTGAATGCATCGCAGATTGGCGATCGCGTCAAATATCTCAAAGAAGGCATGGAGGTCAACGTTGTCAAATGGGGCGAACAGGTGATGGAAGTTGAACTTCCAAACTCGGTCGTGCTCGAAGTGACACAAGCCGATCCGGGCGTAAAAGGCGATACGGCAACGGGCGGAACAAAACCCGCGATCGTAGAAACGGGCGCACAGGTCATGGTTCCACTTTTTATCTCGGTAGGTGAGAAGATTAAAGTTGACACCCGCAGCGACACGTATCTGGGACGAGAAAATAGCTAGAGGATAAACGGCGGAGGGTAGATAACGTTATCACCCCTGATATATCGTGAGGAGTATAGAGACTGTGCCACTGGATTTGAAAGAACTCCGTGAATTATTGGCTGACCTCAATCAAACAGATATTTCGGAGTTGACTCTAAAGAGCAGCGATTTTGAATTAACGGTGCGTCGGGGGGTTGCTCGCGACGCGATCAGCACCACACAGGATCTGAACGGAACTGTGCCTTCACCGGTCAATCTCAACCCGGCTTCTTCCATGACACCGCCGCCTCCAGATGCGCCAAAACTGCTGGAGCCTCCCCCCTTTGCGCCGCCGCCTCACGAGCGACGCTTGGCAGAAGTGACTTCTCCAATGGTGGGCACGTTCTATCGTTCGCCAGGACCCGATGAGCCGCCGTTTGTGCAAGTGGGCGATCGCATCCGCTTGGGTCAAACGGTGTGCATCGTCGAAGCAATGAAGCTGATGAATGAACTCGAATCAGAAGTGTCGGGCGAAGTCGTGGAAATTCTAGTTCAAAACGGCGACCCTGTAGAATTTGGGCAGCCGCTCATGCGGGTTAACCCAGGGTAAGGCTGCTTTGCAAGGGATACCAAGCTAATGTAGAGGCGGCTTGCCTCCATTTAATAATTCGGCGGGCGTTTCAAGCCGCCGAATTCGGATTTGATGCAGTCTCGGTCCTTCAGCTGAAATCACGGTGAACTCATAATTACCGTACTGGAGCGTCTCACCGTGGGTTGGAATCTTCTGCCATTGGTAGAGTAGAAAGCCGCCTAGCGTTTGGTACTCATCAGTTAATGGGAAATCGAGATCAAGATCTTCGTTCACTTCTTCTAAGTGGACTTGAGCCTGTACCAAAAAGGTATTTTCATCAATTCGCTGGATTGGTAACTCTTCGCCTTCCTGCGCTTCTGGCGTTTCTCCAATGATCTGAGTAATGAGATCTTGAATGGTGACTAAACCTGCCGTGGAGCCAAACTCATCAACCACCAGCACCATGTGATGCCGCGATCGCTGCATCAATGACAGCAACTCTCCCAAAGGCGTGTACTCTGGCACAAATTGCGCTGGGTGAATCCAGGGATGGATTGGGCTTTCGAGAGTCAACGTCCCCTGTACGAGTGGTTCTGCCAGTTCCTTAAAGTGGATTAAACCGCAAATATCATCCACAGATTCCTCGATCACGGGAAAGCGAGAATGACCTGAATGGGCAACTTCTTCGAGGAGGTTGCGAACGGTGGCATCGACGGGAAGCGTCGTCATATTGGGACGCTGCACCATCACTTCTGTCACCGCCACATCCGCAAACTCGAACACGTTGCTGAGCAGTTCTCGCTCTTCTTCTTCGAGTCCACTCGATTCGGTCGAGGTGGCGATAATCAACTGCAATTCTTCCGGCGTGACTTGGTTGTACCAGCCTTGTCCGGTGTACTGCACACCCAAAAGTCTGAGGAGCAGCCGAGTAGACTGATTGAGAATCCAGATAAACGGATTGAAAATGCGGGCGATCGCTAAACTGAGCGGTCCTAAGAATCGAGCGATCTCTTCAGAGTACAGAAGCGCCAGCGACTTGGGGCACAGTTCTCCTAGCACAATCTGAAGATAAGCAATCACAAGAAAGGCAACCGGAACTGCCAACGAATGCGCCGCAGGCTGCACAAAGGCGGCTGAAAGTGGCAGGTCGGCAATCCAACTGCTGACAAGTACCGCCATCGTGGTTTCGCCGATCCAGCCGAGTGCCAGACTAGAGAGCGTAATACCCAATTGAGTCGTAGACAGCAACCGATCGATACTCCGCTGCAAGTCCTGAACCGTTCTTGCCTGCACATCTCCCGCATCGACTAATTGATTGATCCGCGATCGCCGCACTGAGACGATCGAAAACTCAGCAGTTACAAAAAAGGCGTTAATTGCAATCAATAGCAGCACAGACAAAATTCGCAGCAGCGCTTCTCCAAGGTTGAGATGCTGAAGGGGCGCTGCTAAGAGAACGGCAACGGAGGCAATCATGCTGAAACTGAAGACTCAGTCAAGAAGGGGGCACAAGATCGGGTGTTCCTGCTCTTAGCGCACCGGAATCTCTGACAGCTTGAGTTGAAGCTTTTGATCCGGATAGTCTGTCAGCTGAAGTGACAGTTTTTGAGCGTTGGCGAGTAGGGCAGCCGAGATATTCACTGTACCAGTGTAGCGATCGCTCTTGGCAGGCATCTCGCTCGGCAGTCCTGTTGTATCGACTGTAATGGTGCGACCGCGCTCGTCTGTCACGTTTAATGTGCTGTAGAGAAACTTTATAGCCTGATTACTATCGTTCTTCATGGCGACATCTAATGTGACAGAATCCTTCTGCTGTTGGACGCCAGTAATTTCTAACGCCACATCTTTATCGCGCGCTAATAGAGGAAAGTTGGCGGCAGCTTGATTATTTGAGGTTCCAGTCTTACTCTGCGGACTGCTGCTCGGACTTGGACTTGCCGGGGGTTTACTTGTGCCCCCAATGCGCGATTTCACCGTTGCCAGAATATCGTCTTCTTTGAGAAAGGTTAACTGTTCGCGCCCATTCGGGTTTTTGCGATTGACTTTGTTAGTGGGGCGAGAATCGGGCTGCGTGATTCCTTTGAGTGCTTCTCGCCCGATCGCAAATCCCCAGGCAGAACTTACAATACCTGCACCAAACATCAGAGTTAACAAAACAAATGTGAGGGCAACGGTCGAATTAATTCTTTTCATGATGCGCGATCGGGATGGGGGACTTAAGAGAGAGCTAGCTCCATCAGCAATTGTAGGTCTCAACTTCAGTGTAGGTTTTAACACAAGTTGAGACAGCCGATGGTCAAAATTTGTAGCAGTATATCCGAAGTTCACCACATCGGCGATCAAATCAGGAACTCAAGTTACAATATTGCTGAATCGCGTGTAACAGAAACATGTGACCAGGGTTGGCCGATCGGTTTAGGCAGCGAACTCATAATTCGCGTTAGGCGGGTTCAACTCCTGCACCCTGGACTAAATCTATATCTTTACTACGCCCCATCTTTGCTCCTAGCGCTGCCTCAAGATAGGAATGAGCGATGAAGCAACGTTTTAAGGTTTTTCATCGCTCATTCCTGTCCAAACCCATCACGCTTATATTTGTCTTAATTTGACAAACTACTAGTATCTCTGGGGTAGTGTGGGCGACTCCATCGGCATTGGGGGTGGGAACTGTGCTTGAGGGGGCTGTTCGATGATGAACTCACTGCCAATGACACGGTTGCTGGCGTTGGGTTGCAGTAAAACAGAAGTGTTGTAGGGATTTGGCAAATCGGCAGTACGAATCAGGGGATCACTTGACGTTTGTTGGGTGAGGAGATCGCGGTAGAGGCGATGAACTCGCTCCCCATCGCGGGCAATCAGGTTTTCTGGATATCCCGTCACTCCGATCAAAGATTCAGCCGCTCGCGCAAAATTTCGGTTAGGAAAGGTGTCCTCGCTGCCATAAAAGGCTTTATCAACCGCGTCAGGAATGACTTCACGCGGGTTGAATACGGGTGCGCGTTGCTCTTGGGCTGTTGCCGCGATCGCGATGAAAGTAGACGCTGTGCTTAGAACTAGCGAGCCAATCAGACTCTTGATCCTCATACCCATAGGGTTATCCTCAATTAAAATGCTCGATATGTAGTAGGTTTAGTTTGCCCTACCAAGAATAAATATGAGTAATGCTGGTGTAACTTTGTTTGATTGGGCACACGCACCCTTAGCCGAGCTTCGAGAAAAGCTATTAGATTTGTTTTGCGAGGTGGCTTACCGAGAAGGAGACTTTCTGCTTTCGTCGGGTCAGCGCAGCACCTATTACATTAATGGTAAGCAAGTGACGCTACATCCTCAAGGGGCTTTGGGCGTTGGACGGATTTTATTAACGCTTGTACCAGAAGATGCGATCGCGGTTGCTGGGCTAACGCTCGGAGCCGATCCGATCGTCACTGCCACGAGTGTTGTGGCGGCATATGAGGCGCGATCGCTCACAGCACTGATTGTCCGCAAAGAAGCGAAAGGACATGGCACTCAGGCATACATCGAGGGCCCGACATTGCCGGAAGGAAGTCGAGTGGTTGTCTTAGAAGATGTGGTGACGACGGGTCAATCAGCGATGAAAGCGGTTGAGCGATTACACGAGGCGGGCTATCAGGTAGATCAAGTGATTTCGCTTGTCGATCGGCAACAAGGCGGCGCAGAATTCTATCAGCAGCAAGGATTAAAGTTTCAAGCGGTATTTACGATTGAAGATATGCAGCGACGCTACAAGGAACTATCGCGCTAGATTCTGAGCGAATAAGCGCCATCATTTAGACGCAGACGAAGAGGATTTTTAAGCAACGTACTTCCTTTGATAGAGACGGTCAAGGGTCGGTAATTGCGCGTTGGGAGGGTCGTATTGTCATTCTCAATTCTGTACGATAGGGGGACCGATATAAAGATTTGTGAAAACTATGAGCGTTAATTTAGAGCAGATTTCGTCGCAGTTAGATAGCGAGAGTACCCGCGATCGCATGGTTGCCCTTGCGAGCCTGCGGGAAGCAACCGCCGAAGATGCTGTGCCGCTAATCAAAAAAGTTCTTAACGATGAGAGTTTACAAATTCGCTCGATGGCGGTGTTTGCCCTAGGAATCAAACAAACCGATGAGTGCTACGACATCTTGGTTGATCTTTTGATCAACGAAAAAGATTATGGAATCCGCGCAGATGCGGCAGGCGCATTGGGCTATCTCGAAGATGGCAGAGCATTTCAGCCCTTGGTAAGAGCCTTTTACGAAGATACAGATTGGTTGGTGCGCTTTAGTGCGGCAGTGGCACTGGGCAACTTGAAAGATCCACAGGCGAGAGATGTGCTGGTGCAAGCGTTAGACAGCGAAGAAATTGTAGTGCAGCAGGCTGCGATCGCGGCACTAGGCGAAATTAAAGCCGTGGATGCAGTCGATCAAATTCTTCGGTTTGCCCAATCTGAAGATTGGCTCGTGCGCCAGCGGTTAGCCGAAGCGTTAGGACAATTGCCAACTGAGAAAAGCATTTCGGCGTTGAAGTATCTGGAGAAGGATAACAATACGAACGTAGCGCAGTCCGCTATGATTTCGCTGAAAAAGCTGGAACAGTAGGGTTGTAGCAAGCAAGGGATTTAGTAGGGAATGGTTTATCATCCGCTACTAAATCCCTTGCTAACCACTTATTACATCTAACTTTCTTAATCTAACTGGAAGAACGCACCGCCGCGCTGAACACCGGATTCGCTGCCGTAGTTGCTGATCGTCAGTGATCGCAAGTGATTAAACAATGGCTGTCCGGCTAATTCGACTAGCTGAATGAACGGAAACTGCCGTTTTAGAACGGGCTGGGCAGTGTCCCAATCGATGTAGAAATAGCCGTTGTTGGGTGTTTGAATGGGCGCGATCGCGCGGTCAAATCTTGGGTTGCTGGCTAATCCATTCTTCTTAGCATTCAGAACAGCATTCATCGCGTCGAGAGACGTTGCAAAAATCTCGTACTTGTCGACCGACGTGTGGACTCCAGCAACCTGTGCCTCTACAGAAAGTCCTTTGGAAGGCGTTCCGGTTGCCAGGCGAGTCCAGACATTGACGGTTTGATCGTCCAGTGGAAGCGCACCCGGAGTGATGCCTTGCGCCTGCGCCACAGCATCGAGATGAGAAATTGCGGCTTGTGCTGAAGGATCTGACTTATCTGCCACAAATACCCAATCTAAGGGTTGATTTTTGCCGGGTTGAGGCACGAGTCCTAGCGCGTACTCTCCTTTTACCCAGCTAAAGATGTCGTTCTTTAGATCAAGATTCCACTGCTTCTCTAAGGACTCGATCGGTTGGTTGACCAGTTGAGCGACAAAATCGTAGTTCTTCGCGGTGTTAGAAAGCCCTGTCCAGAACTGGTCTAGATCAACGCCAGAGGCCGAAATTGGACTAGTTGCAGGGATATATTGCAAAGCTCCAACAGGTTTAGACAGCTTGGGTTGAGGCGCAGTGGGTTGAGACACAGTGAGCTGAGCAGTCTCAGATACCTCAAGCAGAGCGGTTTCGGCAATTAGTCCTTGACGATTCAATCCTAACGAAATAGCCAGGCTCCCCTCTTGAGAAACGTCTTTTCCAGTCAGGGTTTGGAGCTGGGGCAAGTTTAGAAAAACGAGTCCAATCCTGCCTTCTCTTAGGGTTGCAATTGCCCGTTGATACTCGACCGAACTTGCTAAATTTAGTTCAGCCGCTTGCACATTATTAATAGAATCTTTTAGCACTTTTGGGCTGTTGGCAAATAAGACATAGTGATTTCCAACAACCGCTGTAGCAAGAGGATTGGGAGCCGAGCTTAGTGTTTCGTCGCCCTCTAACTTGCTGGTAATTCCTTCTACTTTGCCGCTAATAATCGTTGTGCCCTGATAAGCTTCAAACTTTAAGTCTGTTCCAGCAAGGGCGCGTTTTTGCCAAAACAGTTGTAGAAACTCCCGCGATCGCTGCGGATCTTTGGTCATGAGTGCCAGCAAATATCCGCGTTCTTCTCCGTTACCGCCATCGCGATCGACATCCAAGGCAGTAATGGCAGCGGTGACTTCATTGCCGAGCCAAGGCTGCACATCTCGCCTGTAGTCTAAGTCTGTGCTTCCCAAAATGCCTTGTTTGAACTGGTCTAACTCCGCTCGTGCCTCCCTGCGATCGCCCGGTTTAGCAATGGTTTGACGCAGTGTTTCTAAGCGATCTGGATTGACGAGCAGCGACGCCACTACGGGAGCCTGGCGAGGAATAAACATGGCTGCCGTAGGACTCTCGATCGGACTACCGCGCAACAAACTGATCGGGCTTTGGGCAAAAATGAGAACAAAGCCGAGAGTGCCGACCAGAAAGAGGACACCTGCAATCGCGGCTAGAGCAGTTAAGAACGAACGGAACTTCATGGTTTCAAGAGAACGAGGGTCTGGAGCATCGGATGTAGGGTGTGGACGCCAATCCACTCATCACCCATCCAGAAACATTATTTCAGGACGCTGCTTTTCCTGCCATCTATCTGCAAATCTTCTCATGCCTGTTCTAGCGATCGCGGGGGTTACGATAGTAAGGGTGTAAACCTTTAAAGCTTGCAGAGCATTTTCTTGGAATTGCGCTTCGCGCCAATCAGCTAAGCTGTCCTTGAAAGCAAATCCATTACCGGTACGATCGATGTCTCAACAATCCTCCCATCAACCCTTACCCCAAATTTCCGTTGCAGAACTGGCACAAAAGTTAGCAGAGCCGGACAACTCTGTGCAACTTGTAGACGTGCGAGAACCGTGGGAAGTTAAAACGGCTCAACTCAACGGATTTATGAACCTTCCTTTGAGCGACTACGAGGAGTGGTCTGGAGATATTCATGCACGGTTAGATTCAGAGAAGGAAACGCTAGTGCTGTGCCATCACGGCATTCGATCTGCGCAGATGTGTCAATGGCTAACTCTACAGGGCTTTACGAATGTAAAAAATATTACAGGAGGAATTGCAGAATACTCAAACAGAGTTGATTCAAGCGTGCCGAAGTATTGATGTCCCTTCCTCTAGAAATTTCAAGATAAAATTAAGAATCTGCTATCTTATATTCAATTCATTGATGATTGCTGGCTTCTTAACCATCGAAATCTTATTTAACGTGTTCAACCTACCGTGTGTTGAAAAAATACTTGGTGTTGGAAAATGACCATAAAGGCTAATCTCACGGCTCGTCAGCAGCAAGTTCTTTGGGCAACCATACGACACTACATTGCAACAGCAGAACCCGTTGGCTCGGAAGCATTAGTGAAGGAATATAACTTAAGTGTTAGTTCAGCGACGATTCGCAATGCGATGGGCAATTTGGAAAAAGCAGGATTGCTTTACCAACCGCACGTTTCGGCAGGCCGGGTTCCGTCCGATTCTGGCTATCGAATTTATGTTGATCAGTTGATTCAGCCTTCAACAGAGGTGACAATTCAGATTGAGCAGTTGTTTAGCGATCGCCTCAATTGGGAGAAGTGGAGTTTTGAAGCACTGCTCAAAGGCGCGGCCCAGATTCTCTCGACCCTAAGCGGCTACATTGTGCTAATGACGATGCCGCTTACCAGTTCAACTCAGTTACGCCACGTGCAGCTTGTCCAAGTCGATTCGCGGCGAGCCATGCTAATTGTGGTGACAAACACGTATGAAACGCAGTCGGTGCTACTGGACTTGCCAAAAGCCGCAGACGGCTCCGATTGGGAGGCTGACCTCATTGATCGAGAACTGCAAATTCTGTCTAATTTTCTAAACGATCAACTCCGCGGGCGATCGTTAGCAGAACTAAGACTGCTCGATTGGAGTGAGTTGGGGCGAGAGTTCGATCGGTACAGCAACATTTTGACCTCGCTGCTAAAAGATCTGTCGCAACAGTTCGCGCACTCGTCTGTGCCAACGCAACTGCTTATCAGTGGCGTGTCGGAAGTGCTACGACAACCCGAATTTTCGGAACTAGAGCAGGTGAAAACGCTGCTGCATCTGCTCGAAGCAGAACAGCATCAACTGGTTCCGCTAATTTTTGATCAGCTTGAATCCGGTACGCCGAGCCGACGAGTTTCCATTCGGATTGGCGCTGAGAATCCGTTAGAGCCAATTCGCGCCTGTACGCTGATTTCTTCGACGTATCATCGCGGGTCGGTTCCAGTAGGCAGTGTGGGAGTGCTAGGTCCAACCCGGATGCTGTATGAAGATACGATCGCGCTGGTTGAGGCAACAGCAGATTATTTGTCAGAGGCACTGAGCTAGATCAAAATCTAACCGTTTGAAATGTTAGCAATTCAGGCTGGTCTGTCCGCCGTGTGCATAGAGAGTTGAAATGATTGTGCTTTAGTTGAAACGATTGTGCTTTAAATGACAATTTTGCTCTTTGGATTTCAGGCGTTCCTCATCCTTCTCCCCAAAGCTAGAGTCTTAATCTAATCTTCCAAGTTATTTTCTAGGGGATCGAGCTACCGTGAGAAGAACCCTCGCTCAGAGCGATTCTTATAGAATCACCAGCGATCGCAGAGTTAGCAGAGAATCTTATGACACAGAGCTTTGGCGTAATTGGTTTAGCCGTAATGGGAGAAAACCTAGCGCTTAACGTCGAGCGCAACGGGTTCCCAGTTGCAGTATATAATCGTTCCCGTGAAAAGACTGACGCATTCATGGAGAACCGGGCAGGCGGCAAGAATGTAAAAGCAGCCTACACAATCGAAGAGTTCGTTGCTTCGTTGGAGCGCCCGCGCAAAATTCTCATCATGGTCAAAGCGGGTACACCTGTCGATGCTGTGATTGAACAACTCAAGCCGCTTCTCGATGAAGGCGACATTATGATCGACGGCGGTAACTCCCTCTTTAGTGACACCGCTCGCCGTGCCCATGAGCTTGAAGCTGCCAAATTCACCTTTATCGGCATGGGAGTGAGCGGCGGTGAAGAAGGCGCACTCAACGGACCTAGCCTCATGCCAGGAGGCACGAAGTCCGCTTACGACTATCTTGAGCCGATTCTGACCAAGATTGCAGCGCAGGTAGAAGATGGTCCTTGCGTCACCTATATTGGGCCAGGCGGCGCAGGGCACTACGTCAAAATGGTGCACAACGGGATTGAGTATGGCGATATGGAACTGATCGCCGAAGCCTACGATCTCCTGAAAAATGTCGCAGGACTCAATCACAACGAATTACACGATGTGTTTACCGAGTGGAATAACACCTCTGAGCTCAATTCCTACCTGATCGAGATCACGGCAGACATTTTTAAGAAGATTGATCCCGATACCGGAATGCCGCTTGTTGAACTGATCCTCGACGCTGCTGGACAAAAAGGCACAGGACGTTGGACGGTGACAGATGCGCTAGAACAAGGTGTACCCATTCCAACCATTATTGCCGCTGTCAATGCGCGCATTATGTCCTCTTACAAAACAGAGCGCATGGATGCCGCGCAACAGTTGAGCGCTCCTAGCTCAGCCTTTAGTGGCGATAAGAAAGAATTCATCAATATGGTACGAGACGCTCTCTATTGCTCTAAAATCTGCTCCTACGCCCAAGGAATGGCACTGCTGAGCAAGGCATCCAAGACCTATGGCTATGAGCTGAACTTGAGCGAATGTGCTCGTATTTGGAAAGGCGGCTGTATTATCCGGGCTGGCTTTTTGGGTAAGATTCAAAGTGCCTTTATCGAGAATCCTGATCTCCCGAACCTATTGCTAGCGCCCGAATTTAAGCAATCTATCCTCGATCGTCAATCGGCATGGCGTCAAATCATTGCTCATGCGGCAACCTCTGGGATCGCTGTTCCGGCCTTCAGCGCTTCACTAGATTACTTCGATAGCTATCGCCGCGATCGCTTGCCGCTCAACCTGACGCAAGCCCAACGCGACTATTTTGGCGCACACACGTACCTCCGCACGGACAAAGACGGCGTTTTCCACACCGAGTGGACAGATCTCAACGAAGAGTCAGTGACCAAAGTCTCGACGCCTGAGAAATTGGCTGCCGATCAACCTTATCCCACACGGGAGGAAGTTGAAGTCCAAGAAGTGCAAACAAAATAAGCGGCCAATCTCTGAGATCAGGACATCATGAGAGCAGAGTAAGTCAGATCTCGTTTTGGCTACTCTACTGATTTAGATTAGGAACGCGCAAAAACAGGGGTGTCTAGATAGACACCCCTGTTTTTGGTTAAAGGAATTTTCTCTATTTCTTATAGGGTGCGACGACTATGGAGCGTGATGACGAGCTACCACACCCAATTGACGCAGTTCCGGTCGTACCTGAATGGGCGTCATTTCTAACGACTGCCTCTGACTAGGCGGCAAGCCTCGACTCTCTTGTAAACGCTGCAAGCCCTCTAAAATGGCATCCCGAACGATCGCATCGTCTTCGCGATTGAGCATCACTCGCAGATAGTCTGCCGTTTGGTGCCGTTGGGCGCGAGTTTCTTGATGCTCGATATGTTGAGTCAACTGGTGTACAGCAATCAGCCGTTTAAGCGGTGACTCATGAGACAAATCCGATAACGTTTGAGCAAAGCTAGCGTCGGCAGAACGCTGCTTTTGACTAGCCATCTGCCACACCAGCAGACCAAGCATTCCCATCGTTGCTGTGCCCTGAAGAATCATTGCTGTGGCCATCCAGTGGTGTTCTGCCTCTAGCCAAACTGACGCGGCTAAATAGGTGCCAAACATAGCGGCTCCGCCACTTGCCGCCGCGATCGCAAATGACTGATTCCAACCTTTCAGAAGCGGTTTCAGTCCCTTCCAGGGTTGCCATTTAGAGTCTTGCAGCAGATACACAAGCATCATGATGCCGACTCCAACGCCCGTAGCAACGACAAGCCTGCCATTCCAAAACAGCAGCGCGGTCGCGCCGCCAGTGACGAGCAGCCATCCTCCCGGAGCTGACCATCGCCGCCACGGTTGCTTGCTGAGCGTTGTTCCTACATCCGGCAGAGGAACTGCTTGGAGCAGACCGACCAGATTCCGCCACTGAGATGAAGCCTGTGCCACGGTGCTTACCTGAAGACAAAACAATACAAGACACTATTCAGATAATAGAATACCTGCTCTAATTGCGATCGCTGTAGAACTTCAGAATCAAAAAAGACATTGAAGATATGTTCTGAGCCTGTTTTTTCTGAGCCTACACTTTTTCTGAGCCTACACCTTGTGCTGCTCGCGATCACGATTTAGCCTTTTCTAAAATCCGAACGGCAATGACACTGCTGGCAAAATTGTAGGTCGGACCATCTAGCTCTAGTGTCGTTCCAACTTTTACCTTTTCACCTCCAAAAATTGGGGTTCCGCCCACAACTTGAGCATTGTTTTTGAGGGTAAGAATCATATCGTTGGATAGCGCACTTTCAGGACGCGGATCAGGCAAAATCTTGAGCGATCCATCCGGCTGCGTAACCGCCATATTTCGAGGCAAGTACTTGATAGCGGTCAAGGTTGCGTCGCCTGTTGGCTGCTTCCGCACAATCACGCTAGTCTTTGCGCCTTCCTTGATCAAACTTTTTGGATCAGAAACACTCAACCCTCTTACTAGAACATCGATTTCAACCGGAAGCCGATCGGCGTTGCTGGCGATCGACGATCCCGATTTTCCAGGGAAGAAAAAGATCCCAAAAATCACCATTAAAATAATCAGTCCTGCACCCACGTCTAGAATGCTGAACTTACCAAATAACCGACCTTGAGAATCGAGAATAGCCATAAATATCGTTCCAACTTTGGTAGGAAGAATCTAGAGTAGCAAGAATTTAGTCTGCCACATTCAAGACCACGGGATCGTGACAGTACAGATTACCATGTCGAGTAGAACAGATTGCCATCTCCCAGGTTCCTTACCTTTTTCCATAAAATCTTCCGGTCATCTGCAACTAAATTTGGTTGTAAACCGTCTGAGGAGTAACGCTTCTTTCTAGCTTGACTATTTTCTCAACTGACTATTTTTGAGTGGCAGACCTTCATCATGTTTAAGCAGCACTTGCGTCATCGATGGCTTTATCCTATTCTCTCGCTGACTATCGTTCTGACGATTGCCTTCGGGCAACCCCTTGTCGCTCAAGCCATTTCATGGGCGGACTTGCTTCGAGGCGGAATTCAAGTTATTCAAGGCGTTCAACTAACACGCCTATCTGATAGCCAAGAGGTAGATCTTGGGCGTCAGATAAATGCTCAGCTTTCTAGCCAAGGCATTCGCATCTCTAACGATCGCAACTTAACTCAGTACGTCAACAACATTGGACAACGCCTTGTGACTTATAGCGATCGCTCCAATCTCCCCTTTACGTTTCAGGTGGTCGATGACAAGAGCGTCAATGCGTTTGCTACAACGGGTGGCTTTGTCTATGTGCATCGAGGCTTAATTGAGGCGGCAGATAACGAAGCGCAGTTAGCGAGTGTGATTGGGCATGAAATTGGACATGTCACAGGTCGCCATCTCCTCGCTCAGATGCGAAAGTCGGCGGTTCAACGAGGATTGTTGTCCGCCGGAGGACTCGATCGCAGCACCGCTGTCAATTTAGGTCTTCAGCTTGCGGTCAATCTTCCCAATAACCGAAACGACGAGTATGACGCCGATCAGCGGGGGTTACGCACGATCAGTCGAGCGGGTTATGCTCAATCTGAAGTGGTAGCGTTCATGCAGAAGCTCTTAAGATCTAGATCATCGCCCTCGTTTCTCAGTAATCATCCAGCAACGAGCGATCGTATTACGCGCCTCAAGCAGTTGATTAGCGCAAATCCAACGAATGGGCGCAACGGTGTTGATCCAAGCGCCTACCGCTCTGCCGTACGCTAATGTGCTAATCGCGAGTAGGATTTGAACTCAAAAAGGGGCAGCCGAGGGCTGCCCCTTTTTCAAGGCATTAACTAGGTTGTGTTGACATTTCAGCGAAGTTCAATCAGCAAGGCAGTGAAATAAAC
>NZ_JCACKG010000196.1:0-3396 GCF_059505265.1 Myxacorys chilensis
GGCCGCCGAATGCCGCGCCGCAGGGTAGAGCGTCACCCGCCGCACCCCCTCCGGGCCGCGCCCTTCTCCAGGCGCGATCTCCACCACCTCGACCCCCGGCCTTGCCGCCAGATGCGACAGCACCGCGCGCCGGATGTCCGAGGTGTCGAAGTTCTCCGCCGTCCCCAGCATCACCCCCACCGCCACGCCCTCGGGCGAAAGGCCGAGCTCCGCCCTCGCCGCCTCGCGCGGCAGCCGCTCCCCAGCCCTCGTGCCAAGGATCGGCGCCACCACCACCGCCGCGGCCCGTGCCGCCCGCCCAACGGAGTCGAGCCGCCCCGCCAGCTCCTCCGGCTCTATGATGAGGTCGAAGGTCCCAGCGCGCTTGACGGCCTCGGGCAGCTCGGCCCGCCACATGGCCCGACGCACCCAGGCCCGCCGGATGTGCCGCCGCTGCTCCAGCGCCACGACCATCCCCTCATAGGGCATGTTCCCGTCGAAGACGACGAGGTCCGGTCCCACGAGGTCCAGGAAGTCCCCGAGCTCCTCGGCCAGCGCCAGGTTCCAGGCCTGGACCGGCGCCCCGGTCATGCGGTGGAAGGGCACGAACTGCACCGGGAACCCCGCCTCGGCGGCGAGCCGGAACCCCCGGCTCAGCGTGAAGAACGCCGTCTCGGTCCCCGCGGGCAGCGCCCGCGCGATGGCCATGAGCCGCGTGAGGTGCCCGAGCCCCACGCCGTTCGATGTCACCATCACCGTCCTCAGCGGGGGCAGGGGCCTCGCCGCCGGCATCGCACCTGGCCCCGCCGCGTCCCAGCCCGGCGCCACCCGCTCCAGCCGCGGCAGGAACCGCTGGACCGAGAAGCGCGCCTCCGCCTCGGCCCGCGCCCGCGCGACCTGCGCCTCGTAGGCTCCCGGCTCCGCCTCGATCCTCTCGATCAGCCCACACATCCCCTCGGGCTCGGCATAGAGCGCGGCGGGCCCGAAGGCGTCGCGGAAGGCGGGCGGCAGCACGACCGGCACGCCCGTCGCCACGGCTTCGAGGGCGCCGTAGCCGAAGGCCTCCACCCATTCGCGCCCGTGCAGGTAGACCCAGTAGTCGAGGCCCCGCAGGAACTCCGCCACGGGTTCGGCGTCGAAGGGCAGAAGCTCCCAGTTGCCCGGCACGCGCCCGTAGCGGGCGGCCAGCTCCTCGGTCGCGCCGAGCATCCTGACCCGCACCCCCGGCGCCTCGGGATAGGCGAGCAGCGCCTCGGCCAGCGAATCCGGGAACTTGGCGGGCTGGGGCCGCGAATGGCGCCCCAGCGCGATCCCCGGCCCGCCCGGCCGCGCCTCCCGCAGCGGCCATTCCGAGAAGTCGAGGAGGTTCGCCCAGTCCTCCTCCAGCACCGTTCCCTCGAACAGTCCCAGGCGCCCAAGCTGCGCCCGCACCGCCGGCCCCACCGGCGCGAGACTCACCTCGGCCCCGAAGCACTCCGAGAGGTTGGCGACGACCGCCCCCAGGTCGTAGGCCGCCCGCCCGATCCCGTCGAGCGGCGGGTGATGCAGCACCAGCACGATCCTCTCGGGCGCCAGCCCCAGGGGTTCGGCGGGCAGGTGCCGGAACAGCGCGGGATGGTGGACGAGGAGAAGCCGCGTCCGCTGCCGCTCGCGCGGGTCGAGGAGGCGCAGCGTGCCCGCTTCCACGAAGGGCGCGATCGCGGGATGCAGCACCGCCGCGCGCTTCAGTTCGGGCCCCAGGACCGGGCAGAAGCCGACGCTCGCCCCCGCCTGGGCCAGCGCCCGCGCCTCGGCCGCCAGCGCCCGGGTCGTGCCACCGGGATAGCGCGGGTCGGCGAGCACGACTATTCCCGGTCCGACCCGCATCTGCTACCCTGGCAGGGACTTTCGCGCCCAGTTGCCGCCATGGGAGGCCGCGCTGTCAAGGAACTTGGTCACTTGGGCTAGGGCGGCCCGGCTCCTCGGCGGGGGTCCGGCCCGTCCAGCCAACCCTCTCGCCCAGCGGCCCGCCGGCGACCGCCGTCCGACCGTCCTCGCCTCGCTCCTCCTCGCCGACGAGGCCGCGCCTGAGCGTGCCGCGGCCCTCGTCCGCCGGTTCCCGCGTCTCCGCTGGGCGCTGGCCACCGACGGCGACCGCATCGCCCCCCTCCTCGCGGCCGGCGCCGTGGTCGAGCATCTCCCGTCCCCCGTCCTGATGCGCGCCCTTCCGGCCCGCGGCGACCGGGCGGCCTACCTGACCCGGCGCTGGTCCCTGCTCCTCACCAAATGGGAACCTGCCCTTGTCCGCGACGAAGGCGCTCCCTTCGCCACCTACCTCGAGGCCTGCTGCGGCCCCGACCGACCTCGACCCCTGGCCCCGATCCCGGCCGCGACGGCCGGACCATGATGGAGTGACGCGATGCGATGGCGATTGACACGATGGAAGGGCACGCTCGCCCTCATGACCCTGTCGGTGCTGGCGGCCTGCGGCATGGAATATCCGGCGGAGGACGGGACGGCGCAGCGCACCGTGACGCCCTCGCCCCCCGCCACCGGGGCCGCTCCCCCGCCTTCGGCCTACTGAGGCCGCAGGCATGAGCGGCGCGCGGCGGCCATGACGGCTCCGGGCCGGACCGGCTTCGTCGGGCCGCTGCCCGGCCGCGCCGGGCTCGTGGACGGGGGGCTCCCCTCGGGCCTGCTCACCCGCTGGGACCGTTGGTTCGAGCTCGCCTCGGCCCGCCGCCTCCCCGACCGGCTCGACCCCGACCGCCCCGCCTGGCGGCTGATGGCCCGTCCTGGCCTCTTCGCCCCCGTCCCGGTCGCCGGCTGCTTCCGCCTGGGCCGCGACCGGCGCGACCGGATCTATCCCTTCGCCGTCCTGCGCGAAGGCGAGCCCCCCGACCCCGCAGACCCCTGGTTCGACGCTGCCGAGCGCCTGGTCCGCGCCGCGACCGACGGCCGCCTCGCCCCGCCCGCTCTCGACCGCGCGGCCGACGCCATCCCGGCCCCCCTAACCGCCGCTCCGCCCCCTGAAGAGGTGGCGCTTCTCTGGCGCGACGACTGGGAGGTCCGCGAGGTCCGCTGCGCCTCGGCGGCCGACCTCGCCGCCTTCCCCCTTTCGGACGCGGCCTTCTCGCGGCCCGAGGAGGAGGTGCTGGCATGGGCCTGACCGTCTACTCCGAGGACATGGGCCTGTTCCACAAGGGCAGCGGCGGCAAGGGCGTCGCGCCCGGCGACGTATGCCTCACTCCCCCCCCGCCCCCGGCCGGTCCCCTGCCGGTCCCCTACGTCAACATGCTCTCGGCCTCGGACCTGTCCAAGGGCAGCAAGACGGTCAAGATCGACGGCGAGCCCACGGCGCTCGAGGACGCCTCCGAGGTCTCGACCAGCACCGGCGACGAGGCGGGCACCCAGGGGGGTGGCGTCGTCACCCACAAG
>NZ_JCACKG010000197.1:0-82360 GCF_059505265.1 Myxacorys chilensis
TTTATTTCACTGCCTTGCTGATTGAACTTCGCTGAAATGTCAACACAACCTAGTGTCTCAGGATGGAACCAAAAATATTCTGGGGTACGGAACGTGTTTTGGTAAAGCAGTTTCTTAGCAGTACGGTCAACATCCTGAGTGCTGTCAGACAGCATCTCAATAATGACGTTCGGATATTTTCCGTCTTCACCCTACACGACCCAACTCTTGCGAGGATGTGGATCACTATCTAGTACTACAAAGAAATCAGGGCCGCGAAAATCACGAGACTTGATCTGGTTTTCGTTGTAGTAAATCGTTAGATTACCAGAGACATAGAAATCGTTGCGCGATCGCCACCACCATTTAAGACAAGAAATCAATCATTCAATTTGTTCGCGATGAAAATCAGTTTCTACAGGAGGCTCGTCGCTGTACAAATCGGTTGGCGGAAAAGCAATCACCTCCCCAGCAGACGTCGTCATCAGGGTACTCGGCGGGATATTCATTAAAGACATGGCAACGACCACTCCAATGAGTTAGGCTTCAGGGTTCAAATTGCCCCGCATCCGAATCCGCACAGAATTAGCGTGAGAGTGCAGTCCTTCTGCCGTTGCCAGCGTATCAATGGCGTTCGCCACCTTCTGCAAAGCCGTCGGAGAGTATTGAATCAAACTAGAGTGCTTCAGGAATGTTTCGACACCGAGCGGAGATGCATAGCGAGCAGACCCAGACGTGGGTAACGTGTGATTAGGTCCGGCTAAATAATCTCCCACCGCTTCAGGCGTCGAATCTCCCAAGAAAATTGCCCCAGCGTGGCGAATATCTTGAAGCAAACTCCACGGATCTTCCACTTCGAGTTCTAAATGTTCGGGAGCAAAATCATTCGATAGCTCCGCCGCCGCCTTGAGTGAATCAACGGTGATGATCAGGCCATAGTGCGCGATTGCTTTCTCGGTCAGCAGTTTTCGGGGATGATCAATTAGCTGCCGCTCCACTTCATCCACCACCTTCCGAGCGATCGTGGCATCTGTTGTAATTAAAATTGCCGCTGCCATCGTATCATGCTCGGCTTGGGCTAATAGATCCGCCGCCACATGACTTGGCTCTGCCGTATGGTCAGCAATCACCAAAACTTCAGAAGGACCTGCTAGAGAGTCAATGCCAACTGTTCCGTAGACTAATTTTTTTGCCAACGTGACGTAAATGTTTCCTGGGCCTGTAATCACGTCCACTTTAGGAATCGATTCCGTTCCATAGGCAAGGGCAGCTACCGCTTGCGCCCCGCCGACTCGATAGATCTCACTAATTCCTGCTTCTTGTGCCGCAACCAAAACGGCGGGATTAACCGTTTTATCTTTTCCTGGAGGCGTCACCATGACAATTCTTGGAACCTGAGCAACCTTAGCCGGAACTGCATTCATCAGAACCGTACTGGGATACGCCGCTTTTCCGCCTGGAACGTATAAGCCTGCTCGATCCACAGGTGTGTAACGCTTTCCTAAAACAATTTCATCATCCCCAAAATGAACCCAACTTTTGGGCACACGCTGCTTATGAAACGCTTCGATTTGCTGTTTTGCTAGCCGAATTGCCTCAACAAACTCCTGAGACACCTGCTGATAAGCGGCATCGATTTCAGCAGAACCCACCCGCAAATCTTCAGGCGCGAGTTGCTGCTGGTCAAACTCTAGGGTGTACTCTAGCACTGCCCGATCGCCTTGCCGCTTCACAGCTTGCAGCACCTCTCGGACAGTCGCTTCCTTGTGCATAACTTGATCGTCATGAGTGCGATCGCAAATCCGTCGCAGTTCGGCTTTCGCCTCAGTCCACTGAGTAATGATTCGCAGCATGGAGTTTTGCAATGTCCGTCTTGAGAAAAAACTCGTCTGAAGAATTAAGCGGTCTTGATTGTGCCCTGAGTTAGCCCACAGCTACTATTGTATCTAGCTTTATCTGGATATGCTGTCTAGCCTAACTCGGATTTTTAAGGGATCACACGATCGCTTGCGCCAGATGTTATAGTATTTTATCTGACGATTTTGTATCCACCTACATTTTAAGTAGAGTTCTGAGATAACCGTGGCTAATATTAAGTCTGCAAAAAAACGTGTCCTGATTGCGGAACGCAATCGCTTACGCAACAAGGCGTACAAGTCGGCTGTCAGAACGCTGACAAAGAAATATCTGACGGCAGTGAGTCAATACTCCGCTCAACCGTCTCCTGAAGCGATGCAGGAAGTTCAGTCTACGATGTCTGCGGCTTTCTCCAAGATTGATAAAGCTGTGAAGCGTGGTGTGCTGCACACGAATAATGGTGCGCGCAAAAAGTCGCGTTTGGCCAGCGTATTGAAGCAGCACGAAGCGACAACCGCTTCCTAAGTTTTGATAGGGTTGGGTTTCAAGCGCCCGTCTCCACACTTTGCTTCTTGACACCCGTTTCTAATGCACTTGAATGCACTTGATTGACACCCACGTTCACATTAATTTCGAGGCGTTTCAGCCGGATTTAGACGCGATCGCGTCTCGTTGGCGTGAGGCAGGCGTTGTCCGGTTGATTCATTCTTGTGTTGAGCCGTCTGAATTTTCTACCATTCAGAGTCTTGCCGATCGCTTCTCCGAACTCTCGTTTGCGGTGGGATTGCATCCACTCGATGTCGAGGAAAAGTGGTCGCCCGACTCAACAAAGGAAGAAATTCTGACGTTGGCTCAATCTGATATGCGGGTTGTTGCTCTTGGCGAAACGGGGCTGGACTTCTTTAAAGCGGAGAACCGAGACCAGCAAATTGAATCCTTTCAAGCCCACCTTGCGATCGCGCATCAACTGAACTTGCCTGTCATTATTCACTGTCGCGATGCTGCTGAAACTATGGCAGAGGTGTTGCGGCAATGGTGGCAGGATCATGGATCGGTGAATGGCGTCATGCACTGCTGGGGCGGCACGCCAACCGAAACTCAGTGGTTTCTCGATCTGGGGCTGTATGTCAGTTTTAGCGGGACGGTCACCTTTAAAAATGCTAAGCAGATTCACCAGTCGGCTAGGATTGTTCCGAGCGATCGCATCTTGATCGAAACGGACTGTCCCTTCCTCTCGCCAGTGCCAAAACGAGGGGAAAAGCGAAATGAACCATCTTACGTTCAGTACGTGGCTCAACAAGTGGCAGCGTTGCGCGACGTTCCCCTAGAACAACTTGCAGAACAGACCACTCAAAATGCCTGCGCTCTGTTTGGACTAGCCGCTCCCTAAAATTGCAGCATCTTGTTCTAGATTTTGAACACTCTGATCACATAAGTTTCCTGATTCGTCAACCCACAAATTGTAAATTCTGCGCCATAATGGGAGGAGTGCAGCCAAATGTCCGAATGCCAACCGTTTTTTTAGCTTTATCTCTTCCATCAAAGCTTGATCTTCCAAAGCGATTAGCTTCGCAAGTGCCAGTGGCAACGATGCTCAACTCACATTTTTCTTCCAAACTTGTTGGAAATCTTGGAGGCTCACCTGGCTACTGACCACCTGAAATTGAATATTTCGTAAATTTGGAATTCATTAGGAACTCCAAACTTTTTGCATTGACATATTTTTGCAAATACCGTAAAATCTGGGATTCGCGCTGGGCGTGACCCTTCAGAGGAGACGCATGACTGAGCAGACCTACACCACCCCCGCTTTTGTTCTACCTGACTTGGTTGAAATTCAACGGGAGAGTTTCCGTTGGTTTCTTGAAGAAGGCTTGATCGAAGAACTCGATAGTTTTTCACCCATTACAGACTACACCGGGAAGCTAGAGCTTCACTTTATTGGAAAAGACTATAAGCTGAAGCGCCCGAAATACGACGTTGATGAAGCGAAACGCCGGGATAGCACCTATGCGGTACAGATGTATGTGCCCACTCGCCTGATCAATAAAGAAACTGGAGAAATTAAAGAGCAAGAGGTCTTCATTGGCGATCTGCCGCTGATGACCGATCGCGGTACGTTTATTATCAACGGTGCTGAGCGAGTCATCGTCAACCAAATTGTTCGTAGTCCTGGCGTATACTACAAATCGGAGACAGACAAGAACGGACGCCGCACCTACAACGCGAGTCTGATTCCCAACCGTGGCGCATGGCTAAAGTTTGAAACTGACAAGAATGATCTCGTTTGGGTGCGGATTGACAAAACTCGTAAGCTGTCAGCTCAGGTGTTGCTCAAAGCTCTAGGTCTAAGCGATAACGAAATCTTTGACTCACTGCGTCACCCTGAATATTTTCAGAAGACAATTGAGAAAGAAGGTCAGTACGGTGAAGAAGAAGCGCTACTAGAGCTTTACCGAAAACTGCGTCCGGGTGAACCTCCAACGGTCAATGGCGGTGCTCAGTTATTAGAGTCTCGATTCTTTGATCCGAAACGGTACGACTTAGGCAAAGTTGGGCGCTACAAGCTGAATAAGAAGCTTCGTCTAAACGTGGCGGAAGCTATTCGCGTTCTGACGCCGCAAGATATTCTCACCTCGATCGACTATTTGATCAACTTAGAGTTTGACATCGGCATGATCGACGACATCGATCATTTGGGCAACCGTCGCGTCCGCTCAGTCGGTGAACTGCTACAAAACCAAGTCCGGGTTGGTCTCAACCGTTTAGAGCGGATCATTCGCGAACGAATGACCGTTTCGGATTCTGACTCACTAACACCTGCTTCGTTGGTAAACCCAAAGCCGCTAGTGGCAGCGATCAAAGAATTCTTTGGATCTTCGCAGTTGTCGCAGTTCATGGATCAAACCAATCCATTAGCCGAGTTGACACACAAGCGACGCATTAGCGCTTTAGGTCCGGGTGGTCTGACTCGTGAACGGGCAGGATTTGCCGTTCGAGACATTCACCCGTCCCACTACGGACGCATTTGCCCGATCGAAACGCCTGAAGGCCCAAACGCAGGTCTAATCGGTTCATTGGCAACTCACGCTCGCGTAAATGCCTACGGATTCATTGAGACTCCCTTCTACAAAGTCGAAAACGGGTGTGTGCTAAAAGATCAAGCCCCGGCTTATATGACAGCGGATGAAGAAGATGATCTGCGGGTGGCAGCAGGGGATATCACCACCGATGAAAACAATAAAATTCTTGGTGACTCGATCGCTGTTCGCTATCGCCAGGACTTTACGACAGCATCTCCCGAAGAGGTAGACTATGTCGCTGTCTCACCCGTACAGATTATTTCTGTTGCGACGTCACTGATTCCGTTCTTAGAGCACGATGACGCAAACCGTGCCTTAATGGGGTCGAACATGCAGCGTCAGGCAGTTCCTTTGCTCCGCCCTGAGCGCCCTCTTGTGGGAACGGGACTAGAAGCACAAGCAGCGCGTGACTCTGGCATGGTCATTGTGAGTCGCTCTAATGGAGAAGTGACTTATGTAGACGCTAACACTATCAAAGTTCGTAGTGCGGATTCGGGCAAAGAACTGAGCTACTCGCTTCAAAAATATCAGCGATCGAACCAAGATACTTGTCTCAACCAGCGCCCGATCGTCTTTGTCGGTGACAAGGTTGTTGCAGGAGAAATCTTGGCAGATGGTTCTGCTACTGAGCGAGGTGAACTCGCCCTTGGTCAGAACATTCTTGTGGCCTACATGCCGTGGGAAGGCTACAACTACGAGGACGCCATTCTGATTAGCGAACGGTTGGTTTATAACGATGTTTATACTTCCATCCACGTTGAGAAGTTTGAGATCGAGGCTCGTCAAACCAAACTTGGCCCTGAAGAGATTACGCGCGAAATTCCGAACGTTGGGGAAGACTCCCTACGCCAGTTGGATGAGAATGGCATTATTCGGATTGGAGCGTTTGTCGAATCAGGCGATATTCTCGTCGGTAAAGTGACTCCGAAAGGAGAATCGGATCAGCCGCCAGAAGAAAAGCTGTTGCGTGCCATCTTTGGTGAAAAAGCACGAGATGTGCGAGACAATTCGTTGCGCGTTCCCAACGGTGAGAAAGGTCGCATTGTCGACGTACGGGTGTTTACTCGTGAGCAAGGTGATGAATTGCCGCCAGGAGCTAACATGGTCGTCCGCGTCTATGTGGCTCAGAAACGGAAGATTCAAGTCGGCGATAAGATGGCAGGTCGTCACGGCAATAAAGGGATTATTTCCCGGATTCTGCCGATCGAAGACATGCCTTACTTGCCCGACGGCACGCCGATCGACATTGTATTGAATCCTCTTGGTGTACCGAGCCGGATGAACGTCGGTCAGGTCTACGAGTGCTTGCTGGGGTGGGCAGCAGAATGTCTCGATTCTCGCTTCAAGGTTATCCCTTTCGATGAGATGCACGGAGAGCAAAAATCGAGAGAAACCGTTCACGGCAAGCTGCAAGAATCACGGGATTCTCGGCTTGCGACGAGTGAAGGGCGGGATGGAGAGTGGCTCTACAACCCTGACAACGCAGGCAAGATCCAGGTGTATGACGGACGAACCGGCGATCCGTTTGATCGTCCTGTCACCGTGGGTAAAGCCTACATGCTGAAGCTGGTTCACCTGGTAGACGACAAGATTCATGCTCGCTCGACAGGCCCTTACTCGCTCGTGACTCAACAGCCGCTTGGTGGTAAGGCTCAGCAAGGCGGGCAGCGCTTTGGAGAAATGGAAGTGTGGGCACTCGAAGCCTTCGGTGCGGCCTATACGTTGCAAGAATTGCTTACAGTGAAGTCTGATGACATGCAGGGACGAAACGAGGCACTCAATGCGATCGTGAAAGGCAAAGCGATTCCCCGCCCTGGCACACCGGAATCGTTCAAGGTACTGATGCGAGAGTTGCAGTCCCTCTGTCTCGACGTTGCTGTTCACAAAGTTGAAACCAAGGACGATGGTAGCAGCAGCGACATGGAAGTTGATCTGATGGCAGATGTCAACAATCGCCGCGCACCGTCTCGCCCAACTTATGAGTCGATCTCTAGGGAATCTTTAGAAGACGACGAAGACTAGGAAGGGATGAGGGATGAAGTTTTTTCTCCCTCGCCTTTTCTTCTCACTCCCCTTTTTCGCTGCACTCGGAATATAAGGAAACGACGCGATGCCAAAGCTAGAGCAACGGTTTGACTATGTAAAAATCGGTCTGGCATCTCCCGAACGAATTCGTCAATGGGGAGAACGGACTTTACCTAACGGGCAGGTTGTAGGCGAAGTTACCAAGCCAGAAACGATCAACTATCGCACCCTCAAGCCTGAGATGGATGGCTTGTTTTGCGAGCGCATTTTTGGACCTGCAAAAGATTGGGAATGTCACTGTGGTAAGTACAAGCGCGTACGCCATCGGGGGATTGTGTGTGAACGATGCGGCGTAGAAGTGACCGAATCGCGGGTTCGCCGCCATCGCATGGGCTTTATCAAACTGGCAGCTCCAGTGGCGCACGTTTGGTATCTCAAGGGAATTCCCAGCTACATGGCAATTTTGCTCGATATGCCATTGCGCGATGTGGAGCAAATTGTCTACTTCAACGCTTATGTCGTACTGAATGCGGGCAACGCTGAGAATTTGACCTACAAACAACTGCTGACGGAAGATCAGTGGATTGAAATTGAGGACGAACTCTATAGCGAAGATTCTCAACTGACTGGAGTCGAGGTCGGAATTGGAGCAGAAGCGCTGAAGCAGTTGTTGCAGGACATCAACTTAGACGAAGAAGCAGAGCGACTGCGTGAAGAAATCGCGGTATCTAAAGGGCAGAAGCGAGCCAAGTTAATCAAACGGCTGCGGGTTTTGGATAACTTTATTGCCACCGGATCGCTGCCGGAGTGGATGGTATTGGATGTGATTCCGGTGATTCCGCCCGATTTGCGTCCGATGGTACAGCTTGATGGTGGACGATTTGCCACCTCTGACTTGAACGATTTGTATCGTCGAGTAATTAACCGCAACAATCGTCTAGCTCGGTTGCAAGAGATTCTTGCGCCTGAAATCATTGTGCGAAACGAAAAGCGGATGCTGCAAGAAGCGGTGGATGCGCTGATTGATAACGGTCGTCGCGGTCGAACCGTGGTGGGTGCAAACAATCGTCCGCTCAAATCGCTCTCTGACATTATTGAAGGAAAGCAGGGCCGCTTCCGTCAAAACCTCTTAGGTAAGCGGGTTGACTACTCGGGTCGTTCCGTCATCGTGGTCGGTCCGAAACTCAAAATTCACCAGTGCGGGCTGCCTAAGGAAATGGCGATCGAGCTATTCCAGCCGTTCGTGATTCACCGTTTGATTCGTCAAGGCTTGGTCAATAACATCAAAGCTGCGAAGAAGCTGATTCAGCGCAACGATCCGACCGTGTGGGATGTCCTCCAAGAGGTGATTGAAGGACATCCGGTGATGCTCAACCGTGCGCCAACGCTGCACCGTCTCGGTATTCAAGCCTTTGAGCCAATTTTAGTCGATGGGCGTGCTATTCAACTCCACCCCTTAGTTTGTCCTGCGTTTAACGCGGACTTTGACGGTGATCAAATGGCGGTTCACGTGCCGCTCTCGATTGAGTCCCAGTCGGAAGCGCGACTGTTGATGTTGGCATCGAATAACATTCTCTCACCGGCAACAGGTCGTCCGATTATCACGCCTAGCCAAGATATGGTGCTGGGCTGCTACTATCTCACCGCTGAAAATCCTAAAGCGACCAAGGGCGTGGGTCGTTACTTCGGGAGTTTGGATGATGCGATCAATGCGTATGAGCAAAATATCGTTGATCTGCACGCTTATGTCTGGGTGCGCTTTGACGGCAAAGTCGAAATGGACGTTGACGATAACGAGGTGATTGAGGAAGAGCGATCGCCCGATGGTATCGTGACCAAACTCTATAACTATCGTCGGGTGCGGGAAGACCAAGACGGCAATCTCATTTCTCAATATGTCAAGACTACGCCAGGACGCATCATTTATAACAAGACAGTTCTGGATGCGGTAGTGGGTTAGAGCGAATTGGGATTTTGGATAGAGTATAGAGCCAAAATTCCAACTCCAAAATCATAAATCTAGAGGCGGGCAACCGATGGCAGAGCAAACAGAAAAGCAAGTGTTTCGCAATCAGGTAATCAACAAGAAGCAGTTGACCAACCTGATTTCATGGTCATTCACGCAATATGGAACGGCGCGAACGGCTCAAATGGCGGATTTGATCAAAGAATTGGGCTTCCGATATGCGACGAAAGCAGGCGTATCGATTAGCGTTGATGACTTGCAAATTCCTCCCAGTAAGCGCAAATTGTTAGATGCCGCCGAGGAAACGATTCGGGAAACAGAAGAAAAGTACACGCGCGGCGAGATTACAGAAGTCGAGCGTTTCCAGAAAGTTATCGATACATGGAACGGAACGAGCGAAGACCTAAAAGATGAAGTGGTGCGTCACTTCCAGTCAAACGACCCCTTGAACTCGGTTTACATGATGGCGTTCTCTGGAGCGCGGGGTAATATCTCTCAAGTTCGTCAGTTAGTCGGAATGCGCGGTTTGATGGCAAACCCGCAAGGGGAAATTATTGACCTACCGATTAAGACCAACTTCCGGGAAGGCTTGACCGTTACTGAGTACATCATCTCCTCGTATGGGGCGCGGAAGGGTCTTGTGGATACGGCCCTCCGAACAGCAGACTCTGGCTATCTCACTCGTCGATTGGTCGATGTCTCTCAGGACGTGATCATCCGTGAGGTGGATTGTGGCACTGAGCGCGGCATTCCGGTTCGTCCAATGATGGACGGCGATCGCACCCTTATTCCCCTCAAAGATCGGCTGTTGGGACGGGTTGCGGCGGCTGATGTGCTACATCCTGAAACTGGCGAAGTCATTGTGGCTCGCAACGAAGCGATCTCCAACGAGATTACTCAGCAGATCGGCAAAGCCAAAGTGAAAGAGGTAGTGGCGCGATCGCCGCTGACCTGCGAAGCGGCGCGATCGGTCTGTCAGCACTGCTATGGCTGGAGCTTGGCACACAATCAGATGGTTGACATCGGCGAAGCGGTGGGCATCATCGCGGCGCAGTCGATTGGTGAACCGGGAACCCAGCTTACGATGCGGACATTCCACACGGGTGGTGTGTTTACCGGAGAAATGGCGCGTCAAGAAAAAGCTAGCTTTGCGGGCACCATTAAATTACCGAAGAAATTGAGAACTCGTCCGCTCCGCACCCGTCACGGAGAAGATGCGCTGATCGTTGAAAGCGTCGGATCTGACCTCAAGATTTTGCTCGACAGTAAAGACGGACAGCAGCAAACTTTCACGGTTGCTCAAGGTGCAACCCTGCTGGTTAGAGACGGACAGCATGTGAAAGTCGGTCAAATCTTGGCCGAAGTGCCATTGACGGGTCGAGGTCGCAAGACGACTGAGAAAGCAGCAAAAGACGTTGCCTCTGACCTAGCAGGGGAAGTCCGATTTGCAGATGTTGTGCCCGAAGAGAAAAAAGACCGTCAGGGCAACACCACCCGGATTGCTCAGCGGGGTGGCTTAATGTGGGTTCTCTCTGGAGAAGTCTACAACTTGCCGCCGGGAGCTGAGCCGATCGTGAAGAACGGCGATCGCGTGGTGGCAGGCGGGACGATCGCCGAAACAAAGGTTGTGACCGAAAACGGCGGTATCGTTCGACTGCCGGAAACGAGCGAAAACAGCAAAGGTGGACGGGAAATTGAAATCATTACCGCTTCAGTGATGCTCGATCAAGCCAAGGTGCGCGTGGATAGCAACCAAGGACGCGATCAGTATTTCCTCGAAACGACCAACAACCAAATCTTCTTGCTGAAAGCCACGCCCGGAACCGAGGTCACAAGCGGTCAGGTGGTCGCCGAGTTAGTTGACGATCGCTACCATACTCAAACGGGTGGCATCATCAAATACTCTGGAGTTGAAATTGGCAAAAAAGGCAAAGCCAAGCAAGGGTACGAAGTCGTCAAAGGCGGTACGCTGCTGTGGATTCCAGAAGAAGCGCATGAGGTCAACAAAGACATTTCCTTGCTGATGGTCGAAGACGGTCAGTATGTGGAAGCTGGCACAGAAGTGGTAAAAGATATCTTCTGCCAGAGCAATGGGGTCGTCGAAGTGACCCAGAAGAACGACATTCTGCGGGAAATCGTAGTTAAACCTGGCGATCTGCACATGATCGATAACCTCGATGATGTGATTACTAAGGGAGAAGCCGTTCTGGTTAATCCTGGTCAGCAGGTGATGCCCGGATTGATCTCCGAAGAACTGCGCTACGCAGAGTACATTGAGACACCTGAAGGTCCGGCAATTTTGCTGCGCCCAGTAATGGAATTTGCCGTACCCGATGAGCCATCTGTGCCGAGTCAAGAATCGAGCGCTGAGGAATCTGGACGGGCAATTCGCCTGCGGGCCGTCCAGCGTTTGCCTTACAAAGACGGTGAGCGCGTCAAGTCGGTCGAAGGACATGACCTGCTACGGACTCAACTGGTGCTAGAGATCGATCAGGATTCTGCTTTGGCCGCCGACATCGAAGTGGTAACCGATACCGACGATCCGGATGTTAATCGCTTACAGTTGGTGATTCTTGAATCGTTAGTGATTCGTCGGGACATCTCAGCGGATACTACGCAGGGCAGAACCAGCACACAGATCTTGGTACAAGACGGTGACCAAATTGCACCGGGAGCTGTCGTCGCTCGAACTGAAATTCAGTGTAAGGAAGCTGGGGAAGTTCAGGGGATTCGCCAAGGGGCGGAAGCGATTCGTCGCATTCTCGTGGTGCGTGAAGCAGATACGGTCACGCTAGAAGCCAAAGGCACACCGTCCGTCAGTCCAGGTGATCTGATGGTTGCTGGCATGGATCTCTCGCCTAAGCAACCGCTCGAAGACTCGGGTCAAGTGCTGCAAGTGGACGGAAATCAGGTGACGCTGCGAGTGGCACGTCCATATCGAGTGTCTCCAGGAGCCGTGTTGCACGTAGACGATGGCGACTTGGTACAGCGGGGTGACAACCTGGTACTGCTGATTTTTGAGCGCACCAAGACCGGAGACATCATTCAAGGTTTACCGAGAATTGAAGAACTGCTAGAAGGTCGCAAGCCGAAGGAAGCGTGCGTCCTGGCAAAACGACCTGGAACCGCACAAGTGGTTTATGGAGAGGATGATTCGGTTGAAGTGAAGATTATCGATCGCGATGGTCTGATCACCGAGTATCCCTTGGGGCCGGGCCAGAACGTGATCGTGTCTGACGAACAAAAAGTGCTGGCGGGAGAGCGCCTCACCGACGGCCCAGCGAATCCGCACGAATTGCTGGAAGTGCTCTTCCAAGCTAAGAGTGAGGAATTGGGCAGTCTTGATGCCTCCGCCTTTAGTTTGCGCGAGGTGCAGACCTTCCTGGTGAACGAAGTGCAAGCGGTGTATCAATCTCAAGGGATTGACATCTCGGATAAGCATATCGAAGTCGTTGTGCGTCAGATGACCTCGAAGGGGCGGGTAGATGACGGTGGTGACACCACCATGCTGCCTGGAGAATTGGTCGAGCTGTACCAAATCGATCAGGTGAATGAAGCCATGTCGATTACGGGTGGTGCGCCTGCCCAATATACTCCGGTACTGTTGGGAATCACGAAGGCATCGCTCAACACCGATAGCTTCATCTCGGCGGCGAGTTTCCAAGAGACGACTCGCGTCTTGACTGAAGCGGCGATCGAGGGCAAGTCCGACTGGCTGCGCGGTCTCAAAGAGAACGTGATCATTGGTCGCCTAATTCCGGCTGGAACGGGATTCAATGCTTACGAAGAAGTGGGTAGCCCGGATCTCGATCCGGTGTACGACCCGACGATCTTTGATGACGATACCGATTTTTCGGAAATGGTACTCGACGATCGCACCGCTCGTACTTACGGCTTAGATAGCATCGAGGATCGCCCCAGCTTTAGCTTCGAGAGCTTTGGAGCGGCGGAGACGCCAGATGTATTAGAGGATGAAGGTGCCCCCAGTCCATCGTTCTCACCGGTTTTGGATGATGATGATGACGATTTGATTGATGACACTCTAGATGACGATCTGTAATCGTTAGTTTCTCTACGGCTATCTGTCTTTATGATCAACCCTCTCAGTTTTGCGTAAACTGAGAGGATTTTTTGTATGTATTGTTAACGCAAGTTTAGTGTTGTCCGAGAGCCACGTTATGATTGCGACGCACTATTCACTGTTCTTTTAGCCCCCTAGAACAAGCCATGAGTCATCATCTACTAAATATTCGTCCCCTATACGTGCAGGACGCTGTTTGTCCAGGGTATTTCGTCATGAGTACGGCTCCGCTCAATGTTGAGGATCGGATCGAAGAAGATGTGTCGGGGGAACCTAATACATCAATGAGCGATATTGCTCGATATCTTAGAGAACACGAGAGTGATGCACAAGTTTTAGTTCTGACTCATGGTTACAACACCGATCGTAACGGGGCAAATACCTGGTATACAACCGCGTGTGAATATTTGCGCGATCAGTATCGCGATCGCGTTCCGAAAGGATTGGTCGTGATTGGGTATCGATGGTCATCGGAGAAATTTAACAACGATGAATCGGGCAGCTTTTGGGACAAACTGCGTTATACGTTGAACTCAATTCCATTGCTAATGGGAATCTTTCTGGCAGTTAGCATTTTCGTTAGCCTGTGCAGCTTATTTGTCGCTTCTCTGAAAATTTTTTTGTTTTTGACCGTTCCAATTATTCTGTTTATTGCAACACTCATTGTGTTGAGACTCACGGTTTATTTCAGAGATACGTGGCGAGCAAATCATTACGGTGTGCCTGACTTGGTTGAGCTTGTGCGTCAACTCGATCGCGCGATCGTTGAGTCGGCATCACCTCAGCCGGACGCAGGAGCGAACTACTGGAAGAACAAGCGCATTCGGCTTTCGTTTATTGGTCACAGTATGGGCGCATTTGTTGTCACCCAGGCCGTACGCATTCTATCGGATGTGTTTGATCGAGAGTCGATTGGCAGCCTTAGCATGAACGCGCAAAATAAGACTCCCTCGCCCGACATCGGCAACGTTTTTCGGTTGAGCAAACTGGTGTTAGTTGCGCCTGATATTCCAGCCGATACAATTATTTCAGGTCGCGCAAATACCTTGCGATCGTCCCTGCGTCGATTTGAGGAAGCTTACTTGTTTGTCAACAAACACGACACTGTTCTCAAACTGGCTTCAACGATCGCCAACTACTTTAGTTTTCCGGCTAGAACGCGGGAAGGGGGCTATCGGCTCGGCAATGTTTTTGTATGTGCTCAGACTGTTCAGAACAATTTAGGAAAGCGCTACAAGATGAGGTTTGGCATTGTCAACCTGGAAACAGCGTGCAGCGTTGATCTTAAGCGTCCCAATTATCTAGATTATTTGTCAATTAGTAGAAACATTCCGCTCTCGCATCGGCAAGAGATGGTGAATGCGGGCGGCAAATCGATCGCAGAACTATTTACCTGTTTTGACTGCACAGACTACACCGAGATTAACAAGAAAACAGGTAAAGAAGTGGGCATTGTGAGCTACGCCAAGGGTAAGCCCAACAAGCGAGTTGGCGACTACTTTTCTCGAATCGTTTCGACTAAAAATTTAGACACGCACGGCGGCTGCATTTATAACGAACATGCTGATTTAAGCAAACGGCTGATTTATGGGTTAGCGTGCTTAGGGTTTAAGGGATGTTTAGATGCATTGCATCCCGAACTAGATTCCTCAAGCGCCGCAACTGTTGCCCAAGTTGCAGCCTTGTCCCAACGCTGTCAAGAACGAGGCATTCAAGTGCTATTAGCGGCAGAGCGTTATGAAGTGGATATTTTAGGTCAGGAGCGCGATCGCAACGGATATTAGCCACGACTCATCTAGAAGCTGTGTCAATCGGTTTGCTCACTCCATCTAATATCCGACATCGGCTTACCTTCACGAATCATGAATGACAGATTATGGTTGTTGAGTTCCGTCACGTCTACTACTCTCTAGAACGCCGCCCCTTACTCTCTGACCTCAGTTTTAGCATTGGTCAAGGTGAGACATTAGTATTATTGGGACGAAGCGGCTGCGGCAAAACAACAACCTTGCGATTAATCAATCATTTGCTAACCCCAACCGCAGGCGAAATCCAAGTTGAAGGCGTTTCCACCCAAACGTGGAATCCGATTCACCTACGGCGGCGAATTGGATATGTGATTCAGGAGGTCGGTCTATTTCCTCATTTGACTATTGAGCGCAACGTTGGTGTTGTTCCGGCACTAGAGAAATGGCCTTCCCAGCGCATCAAATCGAGAGTAGACGAATTACTTCATCTTGTTGGGTTAGATCCGGCTCAATTTGCCCGTCGTTATCCTCACGAGCTTTCTGGGGGGCAGCGCCAGCGCGTGGGAGTTGCCAGAGCCTTAGCGGCCGATCCGCCGCTCCTGCTAATGGACGAGCCATTCGGCGCGCTTGATCCGATTACGCGAGTCGAACTTCAACGGGAGTTCAAACGCTTGCAGCAACAGTTAGGCAAAACCGTTGTCTTCGTTACTCACGATATTGGAGAAGCCTTTACTCTCGGTTCTCAGATCGGCTTAATGCAGGCGGGGCAACTGGTAGAACTGGCAACCCCTCAAGACTTTGCGCGATCGCAGCATCCCGAAGCCCAAGCTTTTCTCAGCACTCGCAAATCAGAGTACCCTTAGGCTCACGTCTAGGTTTAATGGATTTAAGTTCAATGGATTAGCCGAATGAATTTTCTCACTCGTTACGCCAACGAAATTTTGCAATCTACTGGAGAACATTTAACGTTAGTGTTAGTGGCGACTGCGATCGCCATCCTAATCGGCATTCCGCTGGGCATTTTGATCACGCGTAAACCTCAACTGAGAACGCCAATTTTAGGATTCGCAAACGTGATGCAAACCATTCCAAGTTTGGCACTGTTTGGATTTCTATTACCGATTCCCATCATTGGTGGCATCGGAGCGCGAACCGCGATCGTCGCGCTCATTCTTTACTCTCTACTGCCGATTATTCGCAACACATACGTTGGGATTATGAGCGTCGATCCAGCCATTCGAGAAGCGGGACGAGGGCTAGGCATGACCGACAGACAACTCCTGCTACAGGTCGAACTGCCGTTGGCTCTGGGCGTGATTTTGGCAGGCGTGCGCGTAGCAACCGTGATTAGTATCGGACTCGCAACGATCGCGGCGGCTGTAGGGGCAGGAGGGTTAGGGACGTTTATTTTTCGGGGGGTCGCCGTGGTGGATAATCAACTTATCCTCGCGGGAGCGGTTCCGGCGGCGATTTTAGCACTCGTCGCTGATTTTATTCTGGGTTGGGTTGAACGTCGTCTTACGGTGAAGAAATGAAGGTTAAGAAGTTTGTAGCGTTGTTCTTGCTGATGGTGGGATTACTCAGTGCGATCGCGGCTTGCCAACCGACACAAGACAAAGTTGTTATCGGTACTAAGAATTTCACTGAACAAATTATTTTAGGAGAAATCCTAGCGCAGCAGATTGAGAGCAAAACAAAGTTACAAGTCGAGCGAAAGTTTAATCTCGGTGGAACCTTTGTCTGTCACAACGGCATCGTGAATGGACAGATTGATCTGTACCCAGAATATTCTGGAACGGCTTATACAACGATTCTGAAGCTACCTGTCATCACAGATCCAAAGCAGGTTTTTGAAACCGTAAAAGATGAATATGTTCGACGGTTTCAACTGGCATGGAGCGCACCCTTTGGCTTCAACAATGGATTTGCGATGGTAATTCGTGGTGCAGATGCCCGTCAATACAAATTAAAAACGCTTTCTCAGGCGGCAGCACAAACCCCAAAATGGACGGCTGGATTTGGATTTGAATTTCTCAATCGCGAAGATGGCTTTCCGGGTCTATCAAAAACATACAATCTAAAATTTTCAGGACAACCCAAGGTGTTAGATCTCGGTCTGCTCTATCGGGCGCTTCAAGACAAACAAGTAGACCTCGTTGCAGGCAATACAACAGATGGATTGCTGTCGGCGCAAGATCTAGTAGTGCTTGAAGACGATAAGCGCTATTTTCCGCCTTACCAAGCTGCCGCCGTGGTGCGTCAAGACCTGTTTCAAAAACATTCCGACTTGCGTCAAGTTCTCGATCAACTCGGTGGCAAAATTTCTGAACAGAAAATGCGCGAGTTGAATTATCGCGTGGATGGCAAAAAAGAAGATGTGAAACAAGTGGTGAAAGAGTTTTTGCAATCAAATTCGGGTAGTGCCATTTAGGATTTGCTTTCCGTAGCGAGTCGTAGCACTATTCTCTCAAACTGATCAATCTTCTCCGATTGAGTCACCTCGACTGAACAGCGCTCCTTCCGTTGATCGCATTCCTCTCAGCAACCGAATCTTTGCAGTACCGTCAATGCAGCAGGCATCCCAGCCCTCTTCCTACAAATCCATTCCCGCTAGCTTCCTGTGAGACTAGCGGGGCATTTTTTGGGTTGTGGCGCAGGTGGAGAAGAACGAGAAGCTTCATCACATTTTTTTTAGCTCCACGGTTGACACACAGATTGCTCTCGCGAGATTGCCTGTAGATCTACTGAGATTATTAAAAGCAGGTACGGGAATTCTGACATGTGACGATCAGCAAACCACCATGCCTCTCATGAAGAATCATTCTACTGAGCAGCAGTCTTGCCCTCCGGAAAACCCTTCGCGCAAGATTCCTTTGCACCTCATCCTCGTCGTTCCCTTCGTTATGCAAGTCTTTACAGCCGTTGGGTTGACTGGATATTTATTGCTGCGCAATGGGCAGCAAGCGGTAAGTGATTCGGCATCTCAACTGCGGGGCGAAGTGAGCGATCGCGTTGATCAGCAGTTGGATAGCTATACGGCTGCCTCACGCAACTTGGTAGAAATAAATCGTCAACTCTAGCGAAGCCTGTCCAAGCCGATCAATTACTAGAACTATTGCAAGATCATTTGGGCTTAGAGTGGAGCTACAAAAAAGATGACGTAAAAGCAAATGCTGGAATAGATGTAAATGAAGTAAATTCAGCAACGCTTATTCCGCCCGACCTGAAAATTCTGTTACGGCTTCAAGATCTCATTAAACGCGGCAACCTCAATGCTGTTGCTAAAGAAGCGGAAACGCTGAGGCAGAATCCTCAATTTGTTCTCTTTGCACAAACATTAACCCGGTTTGCAAAAGATTTTGAAGTCAAGCAACTCGAAATTTTATCCAAAAATTTATTTAGTTAAGTAGAAAAGATGAATCACTATCAGGATGAGGAATTTGTTCTAATTGTAGATGACAGTCGGACGAATTTGGCTATTCTAGCTCAAACTTTAGGAAGCATAGGACTAAAGATTCGAGTCGCTGTTGATGGCCAAAGTGCTCTTGAAGCGGTGGAGTGTGAATTGCCTGCTTTAATTTTGTTAGATGTAGAAATGCCTGGAATCAATGGCTTTGAAACCTGTTCTCGTCTTAAGGCAAATTCTGCAACGCAACACATTCCAATCATCTTCATGACGGCCCTTTCAGATACTGCTAATAAAGTTAAAGGCTTGTCTCTCGGCGCGATCGATTACATTACCAGGCCATTTGAGCAAGAAGAAGTTTTAGCACGAGTTCGAGTCCATTTACAACTCCACCACTTGACTAAAACATTGGAGGAGAAAAGCAAAGTTCTACAGCAACAAAATCATTTACTGGAACAGCTTACGGATCAGTTAGAACAACGAGTAGAAGAGCGCACAGCTGCCCTGCAAAGCACGCAAGTGCAAATGGTTCAACAAGAAAAACTATCAATGCTAGGGCAATTGGTCGCCGGGATTGCTCATGAAATGAATAATCCAATCGCCTGCATTGTCAGCAATATTACTCCTGCAAAACAATACATTGCAGACTTAGGTAAAATTATTCAACTGTATCAGCAGCATTACCCTCAGCCTGCGCTTGCGATTCGACAAGCGCTAGAGGATCTAGAAATTGAGTTTGTTCTAGAGGACTTGCCAAAGCTACTCGATTCGATGCGGTTGAGTAGCGATCGCATTAAAGATATCTCTGTTTCGCTCCGAAACTTTTCTCGTTCTGACTCAATTAGCAAAGTTGCAGTTAATCTGCATGATGGACTCAACAGTACGCTAGTGATTCTTGGGCATCGTCTGAAAGCGAATAGCGATCGCCCCGCTGTCACCATTGTGAAAGCCTACGGAGAATTGCCTCAAGTTGAATGCTATCCGGGTCCGCTCAATCAGGTGTTTATGAATATTCTTGCCAATGCCATAGATGCGATCGAGGAAACTGCACCACCAGCCCCCCAAATTCAGATTCAAACAGAACTTGTCGAGAACACTGCGATCATTCGCATCAGTGACAATGCGGGTGGCATTCCAGAAGCAGTTCAGGCAAGAGTGTTTGACCCTTTGTTTACCACGAAGCCTGTGGGCAAAGGAACAGGGCTAGGACTCTCGATCGCGCGTCAGATTGTTCAAGATCAGCATGGCGGAACCTTGCGGGTTGTCACAGAAATTGGCAGTGGCACTGTATTTGAAATTGCTTTGCCAACCAGCGCAATCTTCACCTAAATGTTCGGACTGCAATTCTCTTGCTCGCCTTTAGCCTTTGTTCAGAGGTCAGGCTAAATCCTAGAAATATCGCAGAGACGATTGCCACTAATAAACCGCCTACACTCCGTCTAGACTTCTGAATTCACGGTCTTCTGAATTTGCGTCAGCGTCCCATTGCCTATAACTGAGCCAGCCATGGCAGAGTGATAGCTGAACTCCTATACATCTCGCTGACCGCTGAGCCTTGATCAAAGCTTATTTTTTAGCGGGCACTCTCGCACACGGGTTGCCGAACTGGAATTTGAATCACGAACTCGGCTCCAGCCCCAAGACTAGAGATGCACTTCAGCTTACCGCCATGTTTTTCGGTAATAATTTGATGGCTAATAGACATTCCCATACCTGTTCCCTTGCCTACGGGTTTAGTTGTAAAGAATGGGTTGAAAATGCGTTGTTGAATCGTTTCGGGCATGCCCGATCCATTGTCGGCGATCGCAACTTCTATCCACTCAGCATTCTGCACTGATGATGTACGAACCGTAATCTGGTTAGGCTTTGATTCAATCTCCTGATAAGTTCGTTTCGCGTTACTCTCCTCCAATGCGTCGATCGCATTTGCCAGAATGTTCATCAACACCTGATTCAACTGTCCGGGATAGCATTCTACTTGCGGTAAATCACTGTAGTTTTTAATGATCTGAATCTCTGGACGATCTGATCGCGCTTTCAAACGATGTTGCAAGATTAACAAGGTACTGTCAATGCCTTCGTGGACATTGACTTCTTTGAATTCAGCTTCATCCGTGCGGGAGAAGTTGCGTAAGCTCAGCACGATTTGACGGATGCGATCGGTACCAATTTTCATGGAATCGAGCGTTTTGATCAAATCATCTTGCAAAAATTCTAAATCGACCGCTTCAGCTTCGGCTTGAATTTCGGGTGCGGGGTTTGGATAGTACTTCTCATAAAGTTGAATCAGATTGAGCAGATCTTGAGAATACGCTCGCACATGGATTAGGTTGCCGTGAATGAAGTTGACCGGATTGTTGATTTCGTGAGCAACGCCTGCAACCAATTGTCCTAAACTCGACATTTTCTCCGCCTGCACCAGTTGCGTTTGCGTCCGCTGTAAATCACTCAAGGTACGTTCGACTTCTTCTCGCGCTTCAGTAATGGCAGCGATTTGGGGCAGGCTTGTCCAGCACGCGATCGCCACACCCACAAAGGCAACAATGATCAGCAAAATGCTAAATAACGCCATGTGGCTCCCCACGCCTTGGCGTTCCAATCCAGCTCTAACTAACCAGCCTACACTGACCGCACCACACACTAAGATGATGAGAATTGTCACTTGCAAGGCAACCCAATCAGCTTTAAGCGTGCGGAGTGGCTCGCGATCGCGTTGTTGCCACCAAGCGAGATGGAACGGTGCAACGTGCAGACGAGGCAGCCACACTGCTGCTGACCCAACCGCTAAAGGCAGCAGTAAGCCAATCAATAAATCTAGCCAGCCCCATGCCAACCCGCCGACCACTAAAACAACAGCCTCTAGACTCAAGCAGCCGAGCGAGAACCAAGACCACCGAGTTTCTGGCTGCTTGCGGCAGACCCATAACCCCCAATGCATTGCCATCATCGACGTTAAGTAGCCTGTTCCCGTAACCATGACCACACGGGAAATGTCGCCCCACCCAAGGCAAAGCAGACTCAGCAATAGTATGAAAATCAAGCTGGGTTCAAGCACACCCCGACGGGAAACGGCAGAGAATAGGGGCGGCAGGTATCCATCTTTTGCCAATTGATACAAAATGCGGGGACAGTTAGAAACGGCTGTTGTAGAACTCAGTAGACAACCAGACGTAATCAAGAAGGTTACCAGCGCGGGGGCTAACCCACCCCAGAATGGCTGGGCGGCTGCAATCAGGTTGAGATAAGCACTATCCCCTAATCCAGATGCAGTCGCTAACCGCATGACGACCCAAGACCCTGCGAAATAAACGATCGGAATGATCCCAGCCGTTACACTTAAACAACGGAGAGTAGCCGTCGGTTGGCGGCTATCGGCCACAAACGAAGAAGCAGTCTCGCAGCCATAAACGGCATAAATGGCAATAAAGAACCACTTCATCCAATCGATCGCGGCAACGCCCGACCATGTATCTGGCAGCAAACCGGGGCTAGTAGGGGCAAAACTGAGCCAGCCGATGCCTTGCAGACAGAAGGTAACGAGAAAACCGATCGCTGGAAACACAAAGAAGGTATGCAAAATCCCCAACGTCCGCGTACCGCTAAACGCAACAATAAAGGGCAAAATAGCAAAGCCAATGCGGAACAGCAGTACTGGACAAGCAATTCCCAAGGGTTCCAGATTGGCCTTGATCAGGTCAGTCAGGATGATGGCATTCATTGGCGGCACAGAGACCCAGCCCAACAGGTAGCCGATCGCGCCATACCGAGCTACTGCTGGAAAGCGCTGAAGCAGGCGGGTCATGTAGTTGGGTGTACCACCAGCAACGCTCGGAAAATACGTCCCCAAACGTTTGACTTGCAGATTCAGTAAAATTCCAACGATCGTTCCAGGTAACCAAACCCAGATGGCTTGAGGCCCCAAAGCGGCGTGCATTGCAGGTGCAGTGCCTAACCACAAAAGCAAACCGCTAAAACCAAACCCCCAAGTTTCGACTGAAGTTAAACTGCGGGGGAGTGAGGCAGCAGGAAGCGATGGCTGATTCATTTTTGCCTAGAGAAAGGGAGCTATTGTCTCTGTCAATGTTCCCTAAGACATAACTTGATACTCGCTCTTCTATAATGAAGTCTTTAGCCCTGCTAATACAGGATGCCTAGCGCGATCGCTTCAGAATGCAGAAAAGATTTTAGAGCAAAACATCATTGGTACATAATCAAAAATCAACTTCACGCCTTTGCATCGTCAGACGTGCGATCGCAGTAATTGACTTTCATGCCGTTCCTATTTGACTGAGCTACGCCAATAGTGCACTAGTCTTGACCCAGGAAAGCACAGGGAGAAACTCGCGATCGCCAACGTGTACTCAATCTTTGACTTTGTGCTTAAAACTCTGGAAACTTATAACCATTTTCGGCTATTTCAGAGTTTGCCAGAGTTTGCTGCACATTTGCTTCAACCTTTGATACTGCTTGCCTTCAGAGGCTACGGGACTGGCGGGATTCGAACCCTCGACCTACCGCTTAGGAGGCGGTCGCTCTATCCAACTGAGCTACAGCCCCAAACGTATCGAAATTATGATAGCAAACTATCGAAATTATGATAGCAAACTTAGAACGAAGGATCGCTCTTTCAGTTAGTGATGAAAGAGGTGTAGTTAGTGATGAAAGAGGTGAGCAATTGCACTCACAACATATTCACCCACCTGACCAAAGAAATGCTCAGGCTGCCCCCCGTGTTCGCCCATGCCTGACAATCCACTTGCCGTCGCATCAATGACGCCGCTATAGTCCACAGGCTCAACTTGATCAGGTTGACGAGGTTTGAACCCGCGAACAACCATCTCTCCTAGAGTAATAACGCCTAACATCATCAGTGTAATGACCGTGAGCGCAAATAAGGTCTGCATAAGCCTCCACTCAATCTAATAACTCCCACCGCACCCAGATGCCCAAATTTCGTTCCACGGTCCGCCACCAGTCTCTAGGCCGCAGAGTGAACTTTTCGCTTGAAGGATCAGTTGGTAGCTGCGATCGCGCACTTCTACCATAACGTCTCCTCGCATCGTATCGCGACAGGCAAACGCTAATCCTTCTAACGTTGGCGCACGTAAAGAAGTTCCCGGTAGCTCAGTTGTGCCTCTCACAATCACCGTGTACTCATCACTTTTAGCCGTCATTTCCCAGAATCCCCATGGCTGCATGACCCAATTAATTTCAGAATTCCAGGGAACAAACTCATAGAATTTGCCCCGGTAATGAATACCAATCATAGCGACCGATTCCATCCACCACAACACTCCTCGCCGTCCACCGCCTGCGGTCAATGCTAAATCTGGTTCATTGTCAAAGGCATTGCAATTTAACCAAAACCATTTTGTCGGAAATGCTCCACCCCAATTCTTCTCGCCGTAAGCAGGAGCGTTGGTAAATTCATATCGTTTGCCATTCCAATCAATGTAACCTGTAGCGTGTCCGTGCGCCATCAGAACCTGCCAGCCGGGTTCAAAAATCTGTAAAGACGAGAGAAAACCAGCCGTGGATTGCTGAGGCTTGTTCGCATCACCCCACCCATAAATCGGTTGAATTGAGTACTGCCATTCTGCAACGTTGCCGTTCGGTTCTCTTAATTTGCCTTGATGCCAAGTTGCGGTAGCTTGGTATCCTTCATCAACCGTGCGATCGAAGTCTTCGGGCGATAACAGGTGCGGAATGCGGGAATCAGTAGAACGCCAATGCCCTAATGCTAGTGTGTCTTTTGCTGCCCAAAATCGTGAAACATCGGGAAAGGTGCGGCAGAGGTATTCATCATCTGCCCCAAGAATCTGAGCCGCGCCGCCACTGTGAGATTGACCGCCGATCGGATCTTCGATCGAATACATGAAGGCGAATGTTTGACCGCAATTGGTTTGATCACAGTCGGGTAGAGTGACGCGATAGTACCAGCCCTCGAAAAAGCGGCGGTTTGACCCATCCCAGTGATAGCCACTGTGGGGAGTTTGCAAAGAAAAATTAGGAGATTTGAATAGTCGATTCATAGTAGCGGCAGGAATCACAGGGACCCATAGGATTGGTCGCACAACGAATATAAGGGGAGCGGGCATTGTAGCGGCAGGAGAAATCGCCAATGAGTGCGCCAATGCCCTCGACGTATTGGTAATCACGAGGAAGAGCAAGCAAGCGTTGCACTTGACGCCTTTCAGCCGCCGCGATCGCGGCGCGAAGCTGACGTTGTGCCCTAAGTTCCATCCGGTGGCGGAGAAAGAACGTCAGCAGTGAGGGAAGGAGTCCGATCGCAAGAATTAAAAGAACTTCCAGCATAAATTCACTTTCAGCATAGATTCATTGTGCTAGATCCGTGCGATCGCTGCCATGTTCCTTTCGTTTATTTTTGAATCAAAAATTTTCTTCCCTGACAAACTACCCGTCTGGGTATCCCTACGATCGCAGTTTGTCTTCAACAATAAGTTATCAGAGAAACGATACTCAACCACCTATAACTCGCTCCTAAACTGCCTTTCATCGCTTAATGAAGGCCGCTCAAGAGGGAGTAAAGATGGACGGTTGGATGACAGTGATCTGTTTAGTAAGCACTCATCTTCTAAGGAGAAATTCATGGCTACGAACAAATTAGGTCAGGTCAAATTTGTACTCGGTCTGATTGCAATGACTGGGTTTGCTGCGATCGCGCCCTCTGCTCAATCCGCCCCTGTTCCGGGTGCAATGAGCAACCTCCTCAGCCAAGCCAACCTTAACCTGGATGCTCCCTCCAAAACAATGATCGCTCCAGTTGCGCCAGGCAACTTTCAAGCCCGTCCTTTGGGTGGAACTCGCGTGTTAGAACAACTGCCAGGAATCAAAAAAAATCCAATTACAGGAGCCGCTGATAATGGGGTCTGTAACGGGGGAGGATGCGCGGCTGATTCGCTACCGTTAACCGATAAACTTATCAACCCTGCAATCAAGCAGCTTCCCGTCATTCGCCCTGTGAGTCGTCCGCAGTAAAGGTAGAAAGACAGTAGTGCAGAAGACAGAACTCGTGAATCAGTAAGCTGTGGGAGAGAGGAGCAAAGCTCTTAGGACTTTTCCTCTCTCACGACGACTCAGACGTTTCGCCGGTTCGTCTTCTTTATTCGCTTACTTCATGCGATCGAGTTGTTAAATTGTGCAATCCGCAAAATTGGGAAAACCATATGGATATTAAACTGTCTCGTTATCACGTCGTCACACAGCCCTTTTTTGATGAAATCGCAACGCAGTTTAAGCGAGTTTTGTTTGCAACTCGGACTGCGAATGTCCGAGTAATTGATGATTCAAGCTGGACTCTATTGGAAAGCGGTGCATTAGAGCAACTGCCGAAAAATATGCTCCTTGATCTCGTTGATATGGAACTTCTAGTTCCAAGCGATGAGGATGAATTGGCAACGATTCTCGATCGCAATGATGCTGCTACATTAGACGATGACACGCTCTTCTTCAGCATCCAACCTACTGCCTATTGTCAACTCGGCTGTCATTACTGCGGACAAGAACACCGCAATAAGCAAATGAGTGAGGAAGATCAGCAGCAATTGCTGAAACGTGCCCGCACAAAGCTGGCCACTAAAGCATTTCGGACCTTTGAAATTGGCTGGTTTGGGGCTGAACCATTGGTTGGTTTGCCCGTTATGAGACAACTTGCACCTCAGTTTCAAGCGTTAGCCGAGGAGTTTGGCTGTCGCTACGGATCAAAAATTGTCACTAACGGGCTGGCGTTAACGGATCGGGTCGCAACCGAGCTTTTCTATGATTTGGGGGTCAGAACGGTTGAAATTACGTTGGATGGCTTGGCAGAATTTCATGATGTTCGCCGGATGCAAAAAAGCGGATTACCGACTTTTGACAAAATTTTCGCGAATGTTATCTCATTAGCTCACCGTGCTGATCTCAATGATATTCACATTATTATTCGCTGCAATGTTGATGCTCAGAATTACGAATCTGTATCTTCGCTGATGATTAAATTAGCAGAAGAAGGCGTTCAGGAGCGGATTCAGTTCTATGTTGCTCCAATTCATTCTTGGGGTAATGATGCTCACAAGCGATCGCTCTCTGCCGATGAGTTTGCCGCTTGGGAAATTAAATGGCTCAGCGAGAAAGTGCAGTTAGGATTTCCGACCAGCTTTATTCCCTCACGCAAAGCCATCACCTGCATGGCAACCCGCCCCCATGCTGAATTAATCGATGCAGATGGCTTGGTGTATAACTGCACCGAAGTGTCGTATGTCCCGACCTATGGCACTCCCAATGAGTATGCGATCGAACACCTTTCTGGTCAGCCAATGGCAGGAAAGCGCGATCGCCTAGGTGACTTCAACAGTCGAGTGCGCCGGGGTGAGTATGGGTGTCCATCCTGCCCGATGTTGCCCGTGTGTGGTGGCTCGTGTCCGAAGGCATGGCAGGAGGGGTTAGATCCGTGCCCCAGTACGAAGCGCAATATTGAGCAGCGATTGCTGTTAAGCTATGCCGTCTCGCGGATTCAACAGCAACAGGCAATGAGTGCTACAGATGCAGCTATCCCTGATACAGAGGAGGCTCTATCCTATGTCTGAGATCTACGATGATTTGCTAGAAAACGTGTTGCATCAATATCAGAAAAGTTGTATTCAGCCTGCGGTGGTTCGTCAAGGAGACGCTTTCAGTGATGAACTGTACGCCCGGATTGAGAACCGATTATCACTGTCGGAGCAGTTGTTGCTGCATCGAGCTTTGAGCGATCGCGATGCTGCACTGTTAGCGGTGCGGAGTGGACAATTGGCAATGGCAGGCCAATTATTTACCGAGGCACGGCGGGTATTAAGCTCTTCAGCGCTATCGCAGGAAGGAAAACTGTTGCATCAATCGCTGTTGTACCAGTCAGAGACTTACCTCGATTACTGTCAGGGTGAGTTTGCGCTGGTGCGAAGCAAAACGGAGAACGCTCTCTCGATCGACATTGTTCTAGAAGATCAATATGGATACGATCTGTTTCATCTTCATCGAATTCAGCTTTTACATAATTTGGTTCGCACCGATGCCCGTTGTCAAAACTATGATCACGCCCTTGAGTTAGCCAGTCAAATTCTGAGCTATCTCGAAGGACAAAGAGAGGCGCTGCCGATTGGCACAGCTTGGGGGTTCGAGCGAATGGCGCGTCAGCCTATAGAACTAGTGAGGATGATGATTGCTCAAATTACCAGTGAGATCGCTGTGATTTTGGCGGCTCAAGATTTTGATAAGGCGTATGCCTTATTTCAGGTAGCAACCTGTGATCCGTTGGAGCGCGCCAGTATCCAATGTGTGCCGATTGATCAGCACTCCCGTGAGTGGCTCTATCTCAAGCAGTCATTTTTGAGCCGCGATCGCAGTACTTTCTTGAAGCAAACTTGCAGTTTCTTAGAAATTGGGCGAAGTCAGCTTTCTTTGTTATGGTACGCCGTGGTAGTCGATCTACTGCGACTGTGTGATGAATTAGAGTGCCCAGCGGCTAAGCGTCTTCAGCAAGCAATTGTCAGGGATACCCTAGAGCAAGAGCAGATGATTCCGTTTAAGTTCCGCTCGTTGCTCCTTGCCAGCTATCAGCCAGTCGCCGTTTAGAACTTTTGGATAAGCCTGTCTTCTAAAAATCTTAGGTTTTCGGCTTGTACGTCGAGGCAACCTGCAATTCTTTAAGCTGCTTGTCATCCACACCAGCGGGTGCCCCTGTGAGCAAACACCGCGCCTGCTGTGTCTTCGGAAACGCAATTACATCGCGGATCGAGTCTTCGCCAGAGAGCAGCATCACCCAGCGATCGATGCCATAGGCAATGCCTCCATGCGGCGGCGCACCATACTCGAAGGCTTCAATTAAGAATCCGAATTTGTTTTGGGCCTCTTCGTCTGAAATGCCGATCGTTGAGAACACCTTTGCCTGTAAGTCTGGCTGATGAATGCGGACGCTGCCGCCACCGACTTCAAAGCCGTTGAACACTAAATCGTAGGCCTGGGCACGAGCAGTTTTCAGGTCATCAACATCTTCTGGATGAGGCGCAGTGAAAGGATGATGTAAGGCTTCTAGGCGCTTCTCATCGGCATTCCACTCGAACATCGGAAAATCTGTCACCCACAGCAAATTGATCTTGTCCGGGTCAATCATGCCGAGTTCGTGACCCACGTATTGCCGCAAGCGATCGAGGGTTTTGTGCACCGTTGCCGAATCGCCTGCACCAAACAATAGCAAGTGTCCTGGCTTGGCATTAGTACGCTTGAGGAGTTCTTGTTTCTGCTCTTCACTCAGGTTGTCTTTGATTGCACCGATCGTATCAATATCGCCATCATCCCGCACTCGAATGTAAGCCAGTCCTCGCGCTCCGGCTTCCGAGGCTTCTTTAAATAGGTCTCCACCCGGCTTAATCCGCACGTTAGAAATAGCGGCGTTGCCGTTGGGAATCGGCAGAATTTTTACGATTCCGCCTTTAGAAACGGCGTCTGCAAACACCTTGAAGCCAGAATCTTTCAGAACATCTGACACATCGACTAGCTCTAGCCCAAACCGGGTATCTGGCTTATCGCTCCCGTAACGCGCCATCGCCTCGGCATAGGTCAGGCGAGGAAACGGACGTGGGATCTCGATGCCTTTTACGGTTTTGAAAATATTACAAACTAGATTTTCGTTCAGTTCCAAAATTTCTTCTTGAGACATGAAACTCATTTCCATGTCCAACTGAGTAAATTCTGGCTGACGTTCTGCCCGCAAATCTTCATCGCGAAAACAGCGAGCAACCTGATAGTAGCGATCGCACCCTGACACCATCAACAGTTGCTTAAATAACTGCGGCGATTGCGGCAAGGCATACCATTCCCCTGGATTCACCCGCGACGGAACCAGATAATCCCGCGCGCCTTCCGGTGTAGATTTTGTCAGAATGGGTGTTTCAACTTCTATAAAGCCTTCTGCATCTTCTAGATAGCGCCGCATGGATTTAATAAGGCGATGGCGCAATTGCAGATTTTGACTCATGCGATCGCGCCGCAGATCCAAATAGCGATACTTCAACCGTAACTCTTCTCGCACAGGTTCTGCGTCCGCCGATGAGACCTGAAATGGAAGCTGCTTCCGCACCGGATTGAGAATCTCAATTTCATCGGCGTAAATCTCAATTTCACCTGTCGGAATTTTTGTATTGAGCGATTCATCCGGGCGCTTCGTGACCCGTCCCACAATTTTAATGACATACTCATTTCGCAGATCACCCGCTTGATCATGCGATTGTGGCGTCCGTTCAGGATCGCTGACCACCTGCACCGTGCCAGAGCGATCGCGCAAATCCACAAAAATTACATACCCATGATCTCGCCGCCGATCCACCCATCCAAACAAAGTGACCGTTTCTCCAATGTGGCTGGCTCGAACTTGACCGCAGTAGTGGGTACGCATAGCAGAACGTGAGAGTAAAAGGGGACTTCTAGATTTAAGTCTAGCGATGGTCAGAACAATTGCGACATCCTTCCAACAAATCGCGAAAACTTCCCCATTATGCCAGCAATTGCGCGGGGAATCATAGAGAAGACGTGTCGGGAAACCAAGTTCATGATGTTAGAGGTATTGGCGACTCTCGTGCTGGGAGGATTGTGCTTTTGGGGAGGAACAAAGATTGGGCGATCTTTAGGCGATCGCGGCGTTACTGCTGAAAACATTTTTCAAGGTAAAAATGCGGTTTCTCTCCTATTTTTGGGACTCTACATTCTGCTCATTGTGTTCGCGCTCAATATTCCTCAACTCCAACTCTTTCCGCAAGACTGGCGCGTCTACGGGCTGCAAACAAGCTGGACGTTCATTCGGATCAGCTTTCTAGGCTTTTGCGGCATTGCCTATGCAATCACTCAAAAGTCAGCGCGTCGTCAACTCCTCAGCATTGTTGCCCTCACTATTGTGGGAATTGGCGGATTCAGCAGTGCTGAAAGTTATATTTTGTCTCCCATCTACGGAGAATTAGCCAACAATTTGCAGCCCAATGGAGTATTTAAACAAACCTCTATGACAAGCTGTGCACCGTCAGCACTGGCGACCGTCCTGCGTCGTTGGAAAATTCAAGACGCGACAGAAGTGAGTGTGGCCCAATACGCCAGAACCAGTCGCTTAGGAACAACCATGCCTCAAGTGATCGAAGCGGCACAGCACTTTGGGTTAGAGGGCATCGAGCTATCGCCCACGTGGGAGCAGATGCAACTGATCAATCGTCCGGGGGTACTAGCGGTTTGGCTGATGGATGGCGATCGCAAATTGCCTCATGCGGTTGCTTTACTAGGCATGGATGCAGAACGCGCGGCGATCGGCGATCCGTCGAGTGGAAAAATCTATTTGCTCAATCGCTTAGAATTTGGCAAAATTTGGCGTCATCAATACGTGCCGATCTATCGTCCGCAAGAAGTGATGTTGTTGAGCGATACTCAGGCGGGCGACTACCTCAAACGATTGGGGTATGAGGAACAGGACTTCAAACTTGCTGTGAAAGCGTTTCAGCGATCGCACAATATTACCCCTACCGGGACTTTAAATCCTTACACATCGTTACTGCTGATCGGAGGATTTTTGAAAGACGTGCCAACTCTGCAAGATTTAGAACTGCCGCCCGCCTGAACCACGCAAAACGGCTCTTACCGAGCCTCCTGTTTCTCCGCATCATAGATATAAAACTTGCCAAACATGCCAACCGTCTCTAGCTGAAACGAGGGCAACTTGATAAAGAACGGGACACCTGGAAACAGAGAACGGGCAGATAAATTAGTGCTGTAAATGCTGAAAAAGAAATAATTCTGGCGATCGCTATTGCGAGTAATCAGTTTCTTAATCTCCGCTTTATTCGTCTCCACAAATCCCGGACACTGCTCCCGCAGCATCGACGGAATCTCTTTACAGCCGTCTGTTTTTAGCTTACGCACGGCAAATTCCTCAAACGCGGCTTCTTTGGGATTCAGGAGTGCCATCACTGCTCCCAAACCCGCCAGTCCGGCTCCCAACACACCTAAACAGATTTGAAATGGTTTCATATCACAACCGAACACGTCTCATTTCTAACGTTCTTCCCATCTTAGGCACCCAACAAAATCTGGCTACATTTTGGATCAAATTGTTAGCAAGATGCTATGATCACTAAGGTGATGGCGAGCGTAGCCAAGTGGTTAAGGCAGTGGTTTGTGGTACCACCATCCGGGGGTTCGAGTCCCCTCGTTCGCCCTTTTAGCGATTACAGTTTGGATTGAAACGCTCTATTCCAAAGGATAGAGCGTTTCTGTTCTGTTTAAGGATGAATGCTACCATCGGGCATAAGCGCCCCTCGAAGAATAGCTTGGCTGAAATTGACCTCTTTTAACTCGACTTCAGTTAATGTTGTGTAGCTCAAATCTGCGCGAGTTAAGACAGCACCCCTCAGACAAGCTTTGCTTAAGTTTGCACCTACGAGGTTTGCCCCAGCTAGATTTGCGCCTCTAAAGTTTGTGCCTGTGAGGTTTGCGCCTGCAAAATTTGCTTTGCTGAAATTTGCCCAAGTGCAATCTGCCTTAGAAAGATTAGCTTCGCTCAAGTCAGCGCCAACTAGATAGGCAGCGCCCAGATGAGCTTGAACTAAATTTGCTTTTTGCAACTGCGATCGATATAAGTGCGCTTGAGCCAGTTCCGCTTCATATAATGTTGCTGCCGAAAAATTGGCTTGGGCCAAATTTGCTTCAGTTAGATTGGCATGGCTCAAATCGGCTCGTCTCAAATCAGCATCACTCAGGTCAGCTTTTCGAAATGTTGCGCCTCTCAGCTCAGTTCCAATCAAATTGACATGGCTTAAGTCAGCGTGGTTGAACGTTGCACCCTTTAGATCTGCGCCAATAAAGTTTGCAAAACTCAAATCTGCGCCGCGAAAGTCAGCGCCAATTAAACTCGCATCTATGAATTCTGCATAGGCAAGCTTGGCGTCAATGAGTTCAGCTTTGTGCAACATGGCTTGGTTTAACGTGGCATAACTGAGATTTGCAGCAATCAGCTTTGTCCAACTGAGATTGGCTCGACGTAAGTTAGCGTAGCTTAAATTTGCACCCCGAAAATTTGAGCCATCAAGTTCGGCATCACTGAGGTTAGGCTGAAGCTTGGAATGCTGCGATCGCCACTTCAGCCACGCCACCGCTCCTTGTTGCAGCAGCATCAGATGCATTGGATCTGCCATTGCTGCCTCTTATTCGTTGCGAACGGTTGTCAGATCATCACGCCCCGGCAGGCTTTCCATCACTTCAACCACGGCTCTTGATGCAGCCACTATATCTCGCTCTTCTCCGCCTAGATACAATCGCCCAAAGCTGCCGACAGCGGAGATTTGTAGAATGTTGATTAACGCTGCTTTTTCTGCTTCATTGGCTGCTAATGCCGCGTATGCCGCAGGCTCAACCTCAAACACATAGAGGGTTTGCCCTGCCAAAATCATATTGCCGCGACGCGTCCGATTAATAAGCTGTGTGTGATGGGCGTCAATATTGCGAATAATTTGGCTCGAAATCACCCGTGGCTTTAAGCAATCCTGCTGACGCACATCCAATGCGCTGAGAACCGCTTTTCCGGCGGCCTGCACTTCACCTTGATTGCTGGCATGAATCTCTAACAAACCATACAGCCGTTCTACAATCTGCACACCAGGACGCACGACGGCTGACTTCATCGCCACGTCCATAATGCGATTGATTTCAATGCCTGGAGAAATTTCTAGCCAAAGCGAGGCATCTCCTGGTAAAGGTAGAAATCCTAAGGACTCAGTGCCCAGATAGGCGGCGTGCTGAGACTGGAGGCGATCGATATAAACGTAACTGCGAAGATCAATACCCAAGGTGCGCTCACAAATCTGAAGGCATTCTTAAGTATACGATTTTGTAACACTTTGAATCGCTTGAGAATGTAATTCTCGTGATAACCCACTGTTATGAATCCTGTTATGAATCGCTGAGTTGAAAGACAGCAAGATTGGACTGCGGTTCTGGTTTACGCTGCTCTTGTTTGTTGTACCGAAGCCGTTTCGGTAAGAAATAGAGCCAGTTTTTTGACTTCGTTAAATAGCGCAGCACCGTGCCAAAGCATTGAAGTCGCTCAAGGGGAGTAATAGGTGCTTTGAGCAGAGCTTTCACGAATCCGACCGAGCCACGTTCCCAAAATAGGTTTCGTTTGCGATCTCCACTTTGCCACAGTTGACGAGCTTTTGCCGAGGGAAGACAGGTTGATTGCTTGAGGTGAAATCGTCGAAAGAACAGCGTTTCAGGAATTTGCATAAAGCGTCCCTGTAAACTTAGCTCGGCTAGCATCACGCGATCGCTGCCATAGTTACTCCGTTGAGGCTGGATATTGCAAAGATTTTCCGAACGCATCAAGCCAAAGATCTCATAGCACCAGAACGTTTGCAGCACAATTCCCGCAAAGCGCTCCGGCGCGCTCCAATCATCTAGACACTGAGTAAATTACTCAGTAGTTACTTGCAGTGCAGACTTGCTGAGGCGCGGCATAGCTAGCTTCAGCGCTTGGGTCACAACAGGTTTCAATCAACTGATCCACGTCTTGAACAATCCAAATCTTAGTATTTAGCTGTTGTGCAAGCTCTTCTACCTTCATATCGTCCAGAAAGACCGTGGCATCATGTTTGAGCATCACCGAAGGTAATAAAATCCCGTCTCCTAAATTCTCTCCTTGCAATGCTTGTAGAATATCTTGACCCGTTAACAACCCAGTGACAGTCATGGTTTGTCCCCAATATTCGCTGTTAATGGCGATCATGTTGACGGTTAGATTCTCAACTTGATTGAGACGTTGAACGAGCGGCTCAAAAGCCAACTCGACCGCATTTCCAACAATCCAACTAAATTGATAGGACTGCTCAATTTTTTGAGGCAACCGTTCTGCCGCTCTCCCAAACTCCTTCAAGAACAGCCGAATTGAGCCAACTCCATTCCCAATTTGGGGATAATCTTCGTAGTGCGATTCAGGAGGAACCTCTTGACCCGCAATCAAAAACCACTCATCGGCAAGCCAGGCGAAGGTCGAGCCAAAGCTCTGACGAAACTGGGCTTGCAAGGCTTCAATTTGCGCGATCGCTTCTCGGGCTTTCTCACGAGTCACCGGAACTAACTCATCTTCGGTCGGGCGAAAGCGCGTCAGACCCACCGGAACGACAGCCACTGATGTTACAGTCGGCACGTCACCTTGATGAAACTGAGCTAAATCGAGCAATGTGCGGGTCAAGTGGTCACCGTCATTAATGCCAGGGCAAAGAACCACTTGAGCATGAATTTGCAACCGCCGCGATTGAAACCATTCCAACTGCTGCATCAGGTGTCCAGCCCGAGGATTTTTGAGCAGACGGCTTCTGACCTCTGGTTCTGTAGCATGAACCGAAACATACAGCGGAGAGAGGCGCATCTGCTCAATTCGATCCCATTCGTGCTGGGGCAAATTTGTCAGAGTCAGATAACTGCCGTAGAGAAAGCTGAGGCGATAGTCATCGTCTTTGAAATAGAGACTTTCTCGTTTGCCTGGAGGCTGCTGATCAATAAAACAGAACGGACAGCGATTGGTACACTGAATCAGTCCGTCAAACAGCGCGTTTTCAAACTCTAGTCCTAAGTCTTCGTCGTAGTCTTTCTCAATTTCGACCTGATGCACGTTGCCTTTCGTGTCTAGCACTTCCAAGTCTAAAATTTCGTCTGCACACAAGAATTGGTAGTCAATTAAATCGCGGGGCTTTTGACCGTTGATGGAAACGACGCGATCGCCTGCCTCAAAGCCGATTTCTTCTGCAATCGACCCTGGCAAAACGGCAGTAATTAAGGCAGGACGAATCGAAGCTTCACTCATGAATTGGAACGGGCTAAGGAATTGAACCTCCAGTCTATCAAGGGGGAAGTAGGTTAGGTGCGCTTCACGCTGTTATCGCAGCAAATCACCCAGATCATCCACGATGACTGAGTTACGAATGACGAACAAATTACTATCGAGCCGTTTGAACCGTTGCTGAACTTCTTCGATCGGAACCTCAGAATTTCTGAGAGCATCTCTTAATTCAGCCACTCGGGTTGCAACGTGCAGCCGAGCGCTTTCGGTCATAAATTCGTTCATGCTCGGCAACAGCGAGGCGTATCGCTCAAACAGCCATTCCGCTCGCCACTTCAAATTTTCTAGCGCCTGCCCTCTCGGATCGTCAGTCATTAAACAGGTGGTAATTTCAGTGTCCTACTTCAATGTATGAGATGCGATCGCAATCAACAACGTCACGCCCAACGCGAGTCGATACCAGACAAACACCCAAGTACTCTGACGCTGCAAGAATTTGAGCAACCACGCGATCGAGAGATAGGAAAACACAAAGGCAGAGGCTGTTCCGACTAACAGAGGAATCAACATTGCTGGCTGAGCTAACGCATCTTTGCCCTGAATTAACGTGGCGATGGTTAGTGCTGGAATGCCAAGTAAGAATGAAAACCGAGCCGCAGTACTGCGTTCTAGTCCTAAAAACAAGGCGGCTGTCAAGGTCGAGCCCGATCGCGAGGCTCCCGGAAGTAGGGCCACCATCTGACCGAGACCCACTAAAAATCCATCGCTCACCTGAAGATTGTCAAAGCCACGCTTGCGGCTGCCTATTTTCTCTGCCAAAGCCAATAAGAGCGACATAACAATCGACATAATCGCAATCAGCAGCGGACTCTCAAACGATACATTGAGAACTTTCTTAATGAATAATCCTGCTGCTAGGGCGGGAATCGTTCCAACAATAATGCCGACTAAAATCTTCCACTCTTCGCGCTGCCAATCTTTGGTTTGAAACGCCACGATCGCGCCTGTCAAAATCTGCTGGATGTCTTTCCGAAAATACATCACAACCGCGATCACACTGCCAAACTGGATTGCATCCGTTGCTTCTTTTGTCCAAACCGCTTTCCAACCGAAAATATCGCTAAAAATCAATAGGTGAGCCGTACTGCTAATTGGAAGAAACTCAGTAATCCCTTGTACAAGACCGAGAATCACACCCTGAATGATGGCTATAAGTCCAGTCGTCGGCTCTGTCTGAGCGATGAGATCCGGCAGGGGAGCGAGTTGAAGCCAGTTCATGAATGATCGTCCTTTGGGTTAGCTGCTTGCTCTTGAGTACCTTAACACTTTGTTTTTCTAGAGAATGCGATCGCGCTCAGGAATTTCCGCTAGGATAAATTATGATGCCCAGGGGGGGGATACCCTGCCTTAAGCATGATTTACGATTTCTTAGCCCCAGCCCTCTAAATTGATGTGGTAATGTTAAGTAACGTAAATAAAATTAATCAGAATTAAGAATCCATTGTTGTCATCGCCACCCAATTCTGCCTTTTATCCAGATACCGAGATAGCTCAACGCTCGGTGTCTAGCCCTTTAGTTCTAGAAACCCCCGTTTCGCCAGCGTCTCAGCTCTCTGCTGCTCTCTCCATGTTTGGCGGGGCGGCGTTCCTGGTATCTGTTCCAGTCTTCTTTGAAGCGCCGCTGGTGCGATCGCTGCCCTTTCTGAGCTTAGCGCTGACCGGATTCTGGGTGTGGCTTAGCATCACGCTTGCCTCCCAGCCTAAGACGCGGATGTGGGGCGACTTGCTGACAGGCTTTACCTGGACATGGTTAGCCGGATCGCTCTACTGGGGATGGTTTCGCTGGGAACCAGGACTTCATCTGCCGATCGAAGCGATCGCGCTACCGATCGCCTTGTGGGGCATCACTCAGAATTGGTGCAAAATTGGCAACTTCTTTTACCTCGGCTCACTCTTTGGTACGGTCGTCACTGACATCTACTTCTATATTGCTGATTTGATTCCCTACTGGAAACAACTAATGCAGGTCGAACCAGAGGCAGTGCGACCCATTTTTCAGCAGGCTTTAGTACAAATGAATACTCCCTGGGGGCTTACTTGGGTGATTGCCCTAGCGACTGTACTACTGAGCGTGGGTATCTTTTCATTCAGGCTCAGAACTCTGCATTGGTTTGCATTTAGCGGTGCCGTCCTAGCCACTATTTTTGTAGATAGCCTCTTCTGGGTTGCCGCGCTATTTGCCTAGAACGCGATTAAGGCGGGGGATTTCCCGGAGACAAAATTAAAGTCTTTGCTAAAAACTCGGACATTACTGAGCAACAAACATTTCTTGTTGTAGAATTCCAAGCGCTACCACTGAAACCTTTTAGTGTGTCAATATGCATCATAGAAACGAATGATGTGTGCCCCTTGAATGCCTGTGGTGACTCTACAACCCGCTCCCCATTTAGTTCTGCATACCGATGCTGAAGTCCGCCGACTGCCGTTGGTCAACGGCAACTGCTGGACGTTTGGACGAAGCGAAGATAATAATTTCGTGATTAGCGATCGCTGGATCTCGCGCAATCACGCCATGTTGCAATCGATGGAAACAGGCGAGTTTTACTTAATCGATCTTGGCAGTCGCAATGGATCGTTTGTGAATGGTCGCAGAGTCAGCATTCCGGTCACGCTTCGCAACAGCGATCGTATTACCTTTGGGCAAACCGAACTAGAATTTCATTGTCCAGTCAGTCCTTCGCATTCTTCTCTAGAAACTGACTCTAAGGATTTTACAGCAACCGCCACTTTGCATGTACGGAGCCTTATTTCCGTTTTAGTAGTCGATATCCGCGATTTTACAGGGCTGACACGTCAGCTAGACGAGAAAATTCTATCGGAAGTGATCGGAACGTGGTTTCGTCGTGCGGGAGACATTATTCGAGAGTACGGAAGTTGGGTCGATAAATATATCGGCGATGCAGTAATGGCCGTGTGGACGCATGGCACCGAAGGCGTGAGTCGTGACGAAACGCTGCAAATTTTCCAAGCGGTCAATGCACTACACAAAATGACCAACAGCTTATACGGTCAATATCCCCTGCCTTTTCCGCTCAGAATTGGGGCCGGAATCAACACCGGGTTTGCCATGGTTGGCAACACTGGCAGTGGAGACCGTCCCGATTACACAGCGTTGGGCGACACGGTGAATGCGGCGTTTCGCTTAGAGTCGGCAACTAAACAAATTGGGATGGATATTGCGATCGGAGAAACGACCTATCAGCATGCCTCCCGTCTCGTCGGTGGCTGCGATATTTTCGATCCTTACACCGTGGAGCTTAAAGGCTACGACACGCCCACGCCCACTTACGCCTGCTCCTTCATGGATTTGGACGGCTTTCTTGGCGGCAAAGCTGACATAACCGAATACAGCTGATGCATTCTGGTGAGCGATCGTACAACTCGTAGCAGTGATTCTCTTTGCTCCCCTCTTACCGCATTTCCCGAACTTCTTCATCCGAGTGGAACCCGAAAATGCTAGTCTCTAATAAAAGCTGTGTAGCGCGTTTGCTCGATTGAATTGGGAGGGAAACATTAACATGAAAGGTTTGATTCGCTTTTTTGCCACTCTAGCGGTAATGGTTAGCTGTTTAGGATGGGTTTCACAGAGCGCAATGGCAGCAAATCTCGGTCATCCTGGCGTGATGTTGCACTCTTCGACGTTGTTGGCAGCCCCAACCGCCGAAGAACTGAGAAATGTGGTGTCTGATAAACTATCCACCTCGTTTGGACGGAAGCTTGATCTGAACAACACCAATGTTCGCTACTTCCGCCAGTATAAGGGCTTGTATCCAACGATCGCAGGACTGATCGTTAAGAATGCTCCCTACGAAAGTGTAGAAGATGTTCTCGATATCCCTGGTTTGACGGCTCAACAGAAAGCCGTTTTGGAAGACAATCTAGACAATTTCACCGTCACAGAAGTTACGAAGGAACTAGTTGAAGGTCAAGACCGCATTAACAACGGTGTATACCGTTAAGGTGCTAGGTATTCTGAACTAAATAAACATTACGTGTTCTTCGTCTGTAAATTTTCGCTCTCCATCTAAAGGTTTGATCCAAGCCGCAATGCTGGCTCAACCGTGGGGAGCGTTTTTTATCTCTAATTCTTTACATGACGGTCTCTCCTGTGAACTCCCTTCCTCAGTTTGATGTTCTTGTCGTAGGAGCGGGTGCGGCTGGGCTTTACACCGCACTGTGTTTGCCGCAACAGTATCGAGTCGGGTTAATTACGAAAGATGAAGTATCTCGATCTGCTAGCGATTGGGCACAAGGCGGCATTGCGGCGGTCATCGATCCTCAAGACTCAACGGAATTGCATGTTCAAGACACGCTGAAAGCAGGGGTTGGACTGTGTGACTATGATGCGGTGAAGTTTTTGGTGGAGAACGCGTCGGAGTGTATTCATGACTTAGTTGCTCTAGGCGTGGGATTTGATCGGCGTGGACCTGACCTGGCTTTGACGCTAGAAGCTGCGCATTCGCGCCGCCGAGTGCTCCATGCGGCAGATACTACAGGTCGAGCGGTGGTGAGTCGGCTTGCCGAACAGGTTCTTAGCCGGAAAAACATTCAGGTTTTATCGCAAGCGTTTGTGCTGGATCTGTGGCTAGACGGTCAGGTGTGTCAGGGGGTGAGCGTGTTCTATGGAGAACGGCTGCACTGGGTGCGATCGCGGGCTGTCATTCTTGCGACAGGCGGCGGCGGACAGGTGTTCGCACAAACGACCAATCCTGCGGTTAGTACGGGCGATGGGGTAGCGATCGCTCATCGGGCCGGAGCCATTCTCCGCGATTTAGAATTTGTTCAATTTCACCCAACGGCACTTACTCAACCCAGTGCGCCTCGGTTTCTCATTAGTGAAGCCGTTCGAGGCGAAGGAGCGCATCTCGTTGATCGCGTCGGACATCGCTTTGCGTTTGATTATCATCCTGCTGGAGAGCTAGCGCCTAGAGATGTAGTCAGTCGTGCCATCTTTAGCCATTTGCAGAAGACAGAACCCGATCCAGCGTCGGCAAATGTTTGGTTAGATTTGCGTCCGATTCCAGCCAAAACGATTCAGCACCGTTTCCCCAATATTATTGGGATGTGTCAACGCTGGGGCATCGATGTCTTTCAAGACCCGATTCCAGTAGCTCCGGCAGCACACTACTGGATGGGCGGTATCAATGCCGATTTGACCAATCAAACGTCGATCGCTCGGCTATACGCGGTTGGTGAAACGGCAAGTACCGGAGTGCATGGCGCGAATCGGCTGGCGAGTAATTCACTGTTGGAATGCTTGGTATTTGGCGCGCAATTTGCTCAACTAGCGTTGGAAGACTTGCCTGAACTAGGCGATCAGTCCTGCGATGAATCGGTTCAACCGCCAAAATCCTCTGACCTTGAGAAAATTCAGGCGATGCGGCTAGAGTTGCCGCGCGTCGTATGGCAAGGGGCCGGAATTTGTCGTGATGAAAAAAACTTAGACGCTGCGATCGCGCAAGTTCAGGCTTGGCAAACTGACTTTCGCGCCCTTGCTCTGAGTCAAACTTTACTCAATCTCACTCCGCATCACTCTTTTCGGTTCGAGGTGCCCGATGCGGATCAGATCTGCCGTGATTGGGGTGAGCTGCACAACTTATTAGAAATTGCAGATTTAATTCTGAGAAGCGCAAAGTTCCGCACCGAAAGCCGAGGCGGGCATTATCGATCAGACTATCCTGACACCATTTCAGAGTGGCAAGTGCATACGATCGTCCAATTTGGATCTTGGCGAACGTCGTCTGTTACTTCAGAAATTTTCTAGAGGTACTTCTGAACCACTTCCCAACCGGTGATCGACGCCCAGACTAAGCCAATGCAGAGCAGAACATTCGCGATGAGATGAACGGATCGCGCCCACGGACGAGTGCGAATTTGGGCAGCACTCCAAGCCGATAGAAAGACCAGTTCAACCACGGTTAAGCCTGAGAACAAGTGAGACGAATGCCCTAAGCTGCCGTAGTGCCCTAATGTACCAACAACGCCAATTGCGAGCAGCACCAAAATCAGCAGTGCGATCGCAACACCGGTGACAACATGTAGCGGGCGTAGCCACTGGGGCTGAATAGACGGACGGAAGATAAGAAAGCTGAATCCGGTGACCGCTTGAAGAAGGTAGGCTGCGATCGCGAGTCCCATGGCCCAAGCCGCAATTTTCCACAGCCAAAGAAATGATGGCAAGTCCAAAATGTTAATCCCAAAGCAAAGCCTTATTTTAGTGTTTTAGAAAAAAGAGCAGCAACTTTCCCCTCGTGGCTGCTCTTCACCCTTAACACTTGTTCTTTATACATGGCTTGGATGCTTTTGTTGCGACAGAAACAGATGCTTTTGCACTAAATCATTTCGCGGTAATATCAAGCGTTTTATTTATTTTTTCTTAGTATTTTCGGCTCAAAACTATGCGTTACTCAGCAGAGCTTAAGACAGTAGAAGACGCTGCTTCAGCCTCAATCTCTTGAACGCTTTGCAAACACAAGGTCGAGCATGGAATGGTATCAGACAGAATCGCACTTGCCATCATACCGGAGTGAATCTCTAGATGAGCTTCAGGCAGGGCTTCAAACATCAGCCGTTGCCCCGGAAAAACAACTCGCTCGAAATACCAGTTTGCGATATTTGTAATTCGAGCGATCTGAATTTGGCTCGTTGCATTTACATAGCAACAGACCACGTAATCCGAGCTATCAGAAGGAATTGGGTCAAGAATCTGAGCCATGATCAAAATGACACCTTTTGTGTATGGAGTGAGTTTAGTAATCGAACACTAACACTCTGGGATTTTGGACAACTGTAAACACGATTACCAACCGATTTTCCTATTCAAAAATCTTTCTCAGGATAGAGCCGTACGCCTTGTCCTATCGAAGGATAGATTTCTGTTTATTTAGATTAAGAATTCGTGCATTAACTAATGTATCTTTCTGTTTACATTTGGTGCAAGCCGCCCAGAAAAGCACTTTATTGAGGCCTAGAACGCTAAAAAAGCAATGAACGGCACACCTTGCACGTCAGGCGCAAAAGACCTCCACCTACTAAATTCGACCTCCAAAGTCGCAAGTTTCCCAAAAAACGATGCAGAGTTCTGGTGTGAATGATATCGTAAAGTTATGTGAAAAAGCTTTCAGAATCGTGAGATACAAGCGGGCTTTACAACTGCCGATCCAAGGTTAGGCGGTTTGGAGACGCAAGCATTTTTATTTGGTAACGCTGTCATGGAAACTCGGATTCTCTACGTTCGCCTGCCCTGCAACCCCATCTTCCCAATTGGCGCAGTTTATCTTGCCGACCACGTTCATAAACAGTTTCCAAACGTCGCGCAGCAAATCCTTGATTTGGGCACAATTCCGCCGTTAGATTATGCCTCGGCACTCGATGCCTGTATTGATGACTTTAAGCCGACGCTGCTGGTTTACTCTTGGCGAGATATTCAAATCTATGCGCCAGTCGGTGGTCGGGGTGGAAATCCGCTTCAGTATACGTTTGAGTATTATTACGCTCGTAATCCTCTGCTCAAAATTCGAGGGGCACTGGGTTTGCTTCGCATTGCGTCAGGGTACTACGGAGAACTATGGCGGAATCTAGGCTTGATTAAGCGGGGCGTTAAGCGAGCCAAGCGCTACCGTCCTGAAGCGCGAGTCGTTGTGGGCGGCGGTGCAGTTAGTGTGTTCTATGAGCAAATTAGCAGAACGCTGCCTAAAGGCACGATCGTTTCAGTGGGTGAAGGGGAGACGCTGCTAGAGAAGCTGCTGCGGGGACAAAGTTTTCTAGATGAGCGCTGCTATGTTGTGGGTGAGACGAAACCGCGCGATCGCATGATTCACGAGTTTCCGACTCCGATTGAGAAAAGCGCCTGCGACTACAATTACATCCAGTCGATCTGGAGGGACTTCGAGTACTACTTTCAGTCGGAAGACTTTTACATTGGGGTTCAGACAAAACGCGGCTGTCCGCACAACTGCTGCTACTGCATCTACACCGTCATTGAAGGCAAGCAAGTGCGGATTAACCCCGCCGATGAAGTCGTGAAGGAAATGCAGCAACTCTACGATCGCGGCATTCGGAATTTTTGGTTTACAGACGCTCAATTTATTCCAGCGAAACGATATATTGACGACGCAGTAGAACTACTGCAAAAGGTTCTAGATGCAGGAATGAAGGATATTCATTGGGCAGCCTATATTCGCGCTGACAATCTGACGCCAGAACTGTGCGATCTGATGGTCAAGACCGGGATGAACTACTTTGAAATCGGTATCACGAGCGGTTCCCAAGAGCTTGTCCGCAAAATGCGGATGGGGTACAATCTGCGGACAGTTTTAGAGAACTGTCGCGACTTGAAGGCGGCTGGATTTAATGATGTGGTATCGGTGAACTATTCGTTTAACGTGATTGATGAGCGACCGGAAACTATTCGTCAAACGATCGCTTACCACCGTGAGCTAGAGCGCATTTTTGGGGCAGATAAAGTAGAGCCTGCCATTTTCTTCATCGGATTGCAGCCCCACACGCATCTGGAAGAGTATGCTTTCAAAAACGATATTCTTCAGCCCGGATACGACCCGATGAACGTAAAACCGTGGACGGTCAGAAAACTGCTGTGGAATCCAGAACCGCTAGGCTCCTTTTTTGGGCGAGTTTGCCTAGAAGCTTGGCAACGCAACCCCAACGATTTTGGGCGCGAAGTGATGAGCATTCTAGAAGCAAAACTAGGGCAAGCTGATTTAGAAGAAGCCTTAACTGCGCCGATCGCAAAAGCTGAACTCGTCGGTGCCAGTTAAATTTAGCAAGACCCAAGATTTCCGTTTTGAACTCTTACCTATATCGCTCTTATGTTGGAAGGCTCAATTCTGCAAGATCTGAAACTCGCTCACCAGCCCGAACACGGAGGGAAGCGTCCCTTAAATTTTGGGGTGTATTACAAAAATACACTTGTTTCGCTGTGTCATGCCCTTGAGGACTGCATTCTGACGTGCAGTAGTGCGCCGCTTGTAGTCACCGCCTTTCAGCGAGGGAAATGGTATCTCGAAGAAGCTGATCGCTATGCCGAACTCGCCGATCAGGCTCAGCACGTCGCGATTTTGGCATCGCCTGATACGGGCTTTGCTGAACATCCGACCAGCCAAAAAGCGAATGTGGATTTGGTTGCGCTAGAAAAGAGCGATCCAGTCGCGCAAGAATGGCATCTGATCATCTTTGGGCCAACCTATACCGCAATGGTGCTCTGTCAGGAGATTTCCGAGGAAGATTACGGCGCTCAGGGAGTGCCCGACGACGATTTAGAGCGTAAGTTTTACGGGTTCTGGACGTTTGAGGCAGAACTGGTTCGGGAAACGGTCGAGATTGCGATCGCTCACATTGATTCCTACAACTCCGACCTAGCCAACTCGTTGCGGTCACAGGTGAAGGCCATTACCGCGGAAGCTCAAACGCGCGATCGCGACGAAGTCTATACTGCTGTCTCTAAAGTTGTCGATTATCTGCAAACGGGTCAACAGCATCTCGATCGCTATCAGGAAGGATTAGATAACAACTTAGTCTCAAATGAGCTTCAAGCCTTTTTGAGATTGGCGCAGCTAATCGACCAAACCGACATCAGCAATCCAATGGCCGCCGCCGAAGTCGCGACCCTCGCCGAGGCGATGGGACAGGTATTGGATCTTCCCGTGTGGCAGATGAATCGACTGCGGTTAGCGGGGCTATTGCATCGGTTGGGCTTCTTGCAATCTGATAGCGTTCTTAGTCCAGGGAGTTTTGGTCATTATTCTGACGACCAGCCTGCGCCTTGTTGCCCGATCGTGCCGGGAGCGCAAATTCTGCGAACCATGCAGCGACTGAAAGCGATCGCAACCATTATTACTCACGAGTCGGAATGGTGGAACGGTCAGGGACTGCCTGCTGGACTTGCGGGAGACGAAATTCCGTTAGAGTCCAGAATTTTAGGGCTGTTAGTAGCATTTCAGCAACGGGTCGCGGATGCTCGCTCAAGCGAAGATCATGCTCGCCCTGAAGCAGCGTTGTCCGATGCGTTTGCGGCTTGTCAAGCCGAAGCGAGCGATCGCTGGGATCCAAAGCTCGTTGAAGCGCTGTCGCTACTGGTCAGCGCGATGCAACAAGGGATGAATCTTTCTGTCAATCTGCCAAAAATTGCGGCGGGCATGTGGCTGCTAGATTCCCATTCCAATGACGATTTGCTGGACTTAGCCAGTTTAGATGCAACTCAGGTCGTGTCCTAACCCTCACCCATTCCCCTTCTCAACCCTTCACCCTCAATGATTTATGGATCTCCAAGCAATTCGCTCAGGTAAGCTCAGACAGTTAGCAGGCGCAGACTTACAGGATGAGGATTTATCGAACGCTGATCTCACTGGCGTTAATTTCGCGGGTGCTAGGCTATCGGGCGCAGATTTATCGGGCGCAAAATTATCAGGAGCTTCGCTCGAGGGGTCTAACCTCATTGGCTGTCAATGTGTTGGGGCTGACCTGCGATCCTCCCTGATTGGTGCAAATCTCATGCAAGCGAACCTGACTGAAGCAGACCTGCGCGGCAGTAACTTACGAGGTGCAAATCTCATGCGTGCCCGCTTGACCCGTGCAACCTTAGCGGGTGCATTTTTAAGCGGCGCGAACCTGATTGGCGTTAGTCTTCAAGGGGTTGACTTGCGCGGAGCCGACTTGCGCGGAGCAAATCTAACTGGTGTCAACCTCCACGGCGCAAATTTATCCCAAGCCGATTTACAAGGCGCAGTGCTGAGTGAAGCTAATTTGGAGGAAGCCGATTTGCAAGGCGCAAACTTGGCAGGCGCAAACTTGGCAGGCGCAAATCTTCTCTGTGCTGAGTTACAAGACGCGAATCTTGAAGGAGTAAATCTTTCAAGCGCGTGTCTAGTCGGAACCGTTTTAGATCAGGCACAAAGACCCGTAACTTCCAAATCGATCGGCTGATCCTTCTCTAAAGTCTGTTGAGGACTAGTCTATTGAGAACGTGTCTGCTCTAACCAGTTTAAAAGCTCAGAGGAAAGGGCTTTTCGAGTTTTGGTTTGGGGATCGATACAAACATGCCGCGTTAGAGCTTTACTCACGAGACGATTCTCATTCAATTCTGAAGCCGCGAAGAACACGTTATACCGAATTTCAAACGTGGAATCATTGATCTGAGTAGGCGTGAGTTGGAGTGAGATGCGATCGCCGCAGTACATCGGCTTTAGAAAATCTACATTGGCATGAACAATTGGCACAGCCACTTCACTTTTGCCAAAAAATCGTCGCGCCTCAATGCCTGACTCGATGAGAGACGCTTCATAGGCTTCATGACAAATCGACAACAGATTTGCAAAGTAGACGACTCCTGCCGCATCGGTTTCTTGAAATCGAATGGTCCGAGGGTACGTAAAAGACATTAGGAATGACTCAGCGTTAAATCTGCTTTGAGAAAGTCAATAAACTGTCGAGCCGTTCTCCCCGATCGCCCGTTGTGCCGTGTTGCCCACTGCAACGCCTGAAATTCTAACTCTTCCGAACTGATTAAAACCTGGGCTTGCTCGGCCAGATGGCGAACAATGTTCAGATAAGTGGTTTGATCAGCAGGTTCAAAGGTGAGCGTTAGCCCAAAGCGATCGCTAAACGACAATTTCTCCTGAACTGTATCCCAATGGTGAATTTCATCGGCGTCTTTAGGGCGAGGACGCTCATCGAAAAATTCTCGAATCAAGTGGCGGCGATTGGAAGTGGCATACACCACGACATTCTGAGGTCTTGCGGTGAGGTTGCCCTCTAATACAACTTTTAGCGCTTTATAGGCGTCGTTATCTTCTTCAAACGATAAGTCATCGACGAAGATAATAAATTTCTGAGGCAAATTGCGCAACTGCTCGACGATCATCGACAAATCCTTCAGTTCAGATTTGCCAACTTCGATCAACCGCAGGTTGTCATACTGGTGTAGCAACGACTTCACAAGCGATGATTTCCCTGATCCACGGCTTCCATATAGCAGAATATGTAGCGCAGGCAACCCAGCCAATAGAAATTCTGTGTTTTTGACCAGCGTATCTCGCTGAGTTTCGTAGCCAACGAGAGAATCAATCAAGAGAGGATCAGGATGCGCGATCGCGTTCAATTGCCCGTTCTGCCATCGAAACGCCGAGTACTGAGCCACCATTCCCGTTCCAAAGGTCTGATAAAACTCTGCCAAGTCAGGAATGGCGGCCGCCCAATCAATCAGCAACTCTAAGTCAGTGCTAAATTGAACAATTCTCCTCTGCCGTGAAGCTTTTGGGTAGAGGAGATGATCCGACCAAGCAGGCGTCTGATCGCTGACCCATTGCGCCATTTGAGCCGTCGAACACTGATAGATTTGTTGCAAAATTCGCAGATCATGCGCGATCGCATCAACCAAAGCGGGCGGCAACGCTTCTGGAGGTGTGGTTTGAATGGTTCGACTAAACGCATTTGCGACACTTACCATTCGATTGAGCAAATAATCTTGCCAGCCTTGACCCGTGTGAGCGATCGCAGAAAACCAATTGCCATACGCTTGAACAACCTCTAGCTGGTCTTGCTGCGAGGCCGCTTTTAGCAACGCTAGAAACGCTTGCCCGACTTCATCATGAAACACCTCCCGATAAATTAGCAGCGACAGACAACGAGCATACAAGTCTTGGGCTGAACCCGTCTTTTTAGTCATGAAATCCTTCGCTCAATTAAATTTGCAACCAGTTCATCAGAAATTTGGGAGTTGGCAAAATAATCAAAATTAAGACCGTCAGTAAGGCCAGTCCAACGGCATCCCGAAAGCTATCGATTTCTGTAACATCATTCAGCGCGGGTTCATCCATAGCAGGCAGCAACAGCAAGAGAATCGCCCACACCAGTAGATGAGGCTGCACAACCGAGAACGCCAGCAGCAAAAAACGCGCAATTTGACCGATAAACGCTCCGGTGCGCTGCCCAAACATAGCGTGAATCATGCGTCCGCCATCAAGCTGTCCGACTGGCATGAGATTAAAAGCTGTGAACAGTAAGCCGATCCAGCCCGCGATCGCAAATGGATGAGGCTTGATCGCTGTCTGCGCGACAAAATCACTGCCAAAGGCAAGCTTACTCAAGAGCGAAAACACGATCGAAAACCGAGGATTGAGCGCGTAGAAGTCAAAGATGCCAGCGCGTTGTGAGAGTCCCACAACTTCCGATTGCGTCAATCCCCACGCCAAAAGTGGAATGCTGACACATAATCCCAGCATCGCACCAACGGCTCCAACATCAAACAATGCCTTGCGATCTGGAATCGGCGATCGAATCTGAATGAATGCCCCAACGGTTCCGAGTGGAAAAAACGACAATGGAATCACGGGAATAAAATACGGCAATGTGGCAGCAATTTTATACTTCCGAGTCGTCAGAAAGTACCCGATTCCTCGCAGGGCAAAAAACGTCATCACGGGTATGGCATAGGGCAACCCATCGATCAACACCAATGGGCTAGAAATCACGCGACCTGCCATTTGCAGCCCCGCTAAGACGGTTGTAATCAGCGTTACCACTGCCAATCCAGAAGCAATGCCAGGACGTACCAGCTTTCTTCTAGCGCCAGACAAGAACGGATCGGTTTGAGGCTTTTTAACTTGGGAGTAGGGATTGGGAACGAGAGCAAAAAACGGATCGGTGCGATGCCCTTCTTGAAAAACGACGTAGAAGCGATCGCTAAACTGAGCCTCAATGTTCTCCCGAACGGTTCGATAGGCAATTTCTGGCGACGCCCGGAGCTTGCCCCGACAGATCACCGCTTGGGGCCGATATTCAATATGCTGCAGATAATATATTGACCATAGAAAACACCCTTGCAGCCGATCTTCTTCATCTTGGGTAATCGGGCGTAACGGTTGCTCTGCTTGAATTTCTGGCGTTGGTTCGGGAAGGTTTAACGGTTGCGGGGTGATCGGATCGAGGGCAGAATCACTCCGAGGCGTTTGCACAGGCTTTGCAATTCGTCCCCATCGAATTAAAAATACGTAGAGCACCAGGCAGCCAACGAACAGCGCGATCACGAGTTCTCTTGGCATCATGCCTTGACCTCGATGCGCGATCGCCCACGCTCCCAGGATCAGCGCAGGCATCATCGCTACTAGCCACAAGAGCCAAACGGGAGTGCGAGTGATACCACTCACCCGCTGCACAACAAAATAGGTGATTAACCCAAGTAGCAGTAACCAGATCATGCGCTTAGGAGGCAGTGAATTTGCTGAACATGCGCCGTGTTAGAAAAGACTGCACGAACCTCAGAAAAACTTAAACATATCATCAACGAGTTAACGATGGAATGAAATAGCCAAGCCAATTAAAACAGACGCTTTTCACATCTTTGCGAAACAATCTGGCACAATCAGCAAGGGCACTTCTCAGGATCTAATCCAATGTGCGACTTCTTGGATGTCTGTTAGAGCTACCCTCACCTTAGCCTTCTCCCACAGGAGAGAGAACCAGAACGTATCTGAAAGCCCTTCTCCTCCGGCAAAAGGGTTGGGATGAGGGCAAATTAGTTGCACCTCTCACGGATCTAGCTTGATCGCCTCACTGAAACGCCAGTCCTTTCTTTATACTTCTGAGCTGCTGTGCCTTCCCTAAAGCAACCCCGCCGTGTGCTGGATGACTTCGAGCTATCCTGTCCTCACACTACTATTTACGCCTTTCCTCCTAATCGTGACACACTGGGAGGAACCGCTTATCTCATTGTAGAAAAAGAGGGAAACATTCTGATTGATTGTCCTGCCTGGGATGAGGCAAATCAGCAGTTTTTGAATGCTCAAGGCGGCGTACGATCGCTCTTTCTCACTCACCGCGGCGGCATCGGCAAAGTGAGCGAAATTCAGCACGCCTTGCAGTGTGAAGTGTTCATTCAAGAACAGGAAGCTTACTTGCTGCCAGGGTTAGCTCTAACACCGTTTCAGCAAGAACTTGCTCTAAGCTCTGATACTCGCGCCCTCTGGACTCCCGGACATTCTCCAGGATCCTCTTGCCTATACCTCAATGCTTGTAGTGGCGTGCTATTTTCGGGGCGACACTTGCTGAGCGATCGCCAAGGCCATCCCGCGCCTCTTAGAACCGCAAAAACGTTTCATTGGAAGCGCCAAATTCGTCACGTGCGATCGCTATTGGATCAATTCACGCCGGAAACGCTGAATTTTATCTGCCCTGGTGCAAGCATCGGATTTTTGCGAGGAAAATCTGCGATCGACCAAGCCTACGTGAAACTGGCGCACCTCGATTTAGACGCCTGCCTCACGACTGTGCCGCTGCTCTAGATCATCATTCGTTCTAAGGCGTGCGTGTCGGGGATGCAGAGAATGTCACGATCGCGCACAATCAAGCCTTTCTTTTCTAGCTTGCTTAACACCCGCGTCACCGTTTCTCGTGCCAATCCACTAAGGCTGCTGAGTTCCCGGTGAGGCAGATTTGGAATCTCAGTTCCGTTCTCGCTGCGCTTCCCCTGACCATCGGCGAGAAACAGCAAAATGTCAGCAACTCGTGATGTGCTATCTGACTCCCGCAACCGGAGCCGACGATTGACCTGCCTCAGCCGTCGAGCCATCAACTGAGATAATCGGATTCCAGACTGGGGTTCTGTGTTGAGAAGCTGCACAAAATCTTGAGCGGGCATATTGCCAATCACTGTTGGAGCAAGCGTGATCACATCCGTCGAGCGCGGTACTTCATCTAAAGGAGCCATTTCTCCAAATAGCTCTCCCTTACCCAAAATATTGAGCGTGACTTCTTTGCCGTCTAGGTTGTACGTCCGAATCTTCACCCACCCACTCAAAATAAAATAAACTGAGCTACCCCAATCGTTTTCGAGCAAAATCACCTGATTAGCGGGATGCGCCCGCATCACTACATGCGCGATCGCTTTGTCCACCACCCCATCAGACAACCCTTCAAAGAAGGGAGCCGTGCGAATCGATGCACTCATACTAGTGTCGCGAAAGTTATGCCAATCTTCCATTGGGACGCTGTTCTAAACGATGCAGTCATTTCAAACAAGCAGAGGTTCTATCCGGCCTGAGCTGACCTTGAACATTACTATGTATTTTCAGCATTCCCTGATTCAGGGAAAACCGCAACGCGAGCAGGAACCTTGTTGCCTTAATCTGGTGATATTTTAGACGTTCTCTAGAATTGAGAACGAGTTTGAGGACTAGGGTTTACGTAACGACATGTTTACCCAAGCAATTCACCCAGAATCAAGACTTTTCCAATAAAGACTTTGTATTTTAGAAACAATCCAGTATTTGTTTTACGTAGGTGAGGTAAAAATTATTCTAGGTCAAGTCAGAGGTGGCGGTTTGTAGCTGAATCACCTCGTGTTTTATCAACTTTTTATCAAGGATTTTTGCTGTGACTGCTCAGAAAGACCAGATTCAAGCGCTGATACGTGACATCGATCGGGTTCTCCAACAGCCCAGTCCAAAATTCTCTTGGGGGTCTAGCTCTCAGACTGACCAACTTCGTCAAGCCTTGAAACGGGTACGCCATTTTTTGCATCAATGTTTGGTCAAGCCCATTCCCACCTTAAATTTACCACCCGCTTTAGTCTCAACTGAGAATGCCCAAGACGTGATGCAGTCTGTGGTGCAGGAAATGCAAGAAATGAGATTAAGCGTGCTGCGACCGTTGCACAATGAAGTTTCTACCTTGATGCAGCAACGCACAGCATTACTTCGCGAAATTCGGCAGCTTGAAGCGCGGCGAGATGACTATCTTCAAGAGCAAACGATCGCTTCACGGTCTGCTCCTGAAACGATCGCCCAATTGGACTTGGTTCACGACCGAGCAGATCAAGTGATTACTAATTTAGACACGACTCTGCGTGTCGTGTTTGATTCGCTACAACGCGATATGCAAGCCTATCAAGATTCCCTCTCTCACGGTCTCGATAACCTTCATACCCTAGGACGGCAAAGTGAAGTGATGTTTTCGGGGCTACTCGGGCGTTTAGCCGAGCAGTTGGGTCGAGACGCCTCATCTTACCTGCGTCCTGGCGAGTTTCCTGACTCAGACGATCTGAGTTCTTTAGCAGAAGCAAGCGCGGCGTTAGATGAGGAGGCTCAGGCAGAAACGCTTGAAGCATCAGATCCGGCTCCAGTCCAGCCGCATTCTCAAGAACGCGCGATCGCGTTGCCCTATGCCGGAATGGAGCTCCAGCCTGCAACCGGAACAGAGCAGGAGTCTGCCAGGGAACCAAACACCAGTGAGCCAGACACAATCCACACCTTAACTGAGCTACTCGATCGGCTGACCGTCAGCCCAGAAGCCCTTTCTCGCGCTCAGCCTAGTGCTACGTTGGGCGACCCCGCGACCCTATCAGAGCGTCAAAAAACGCAGACAAATAGCACAGAGCGCAATTCTATAGAAACCGTACCCCGCATTGCTCTTCCGAAGTTACCGTCACCATCTCAGTCCGCCAATCTTCCAGAGTCCTCGCTCAAAGCATCCTATCCGCCCAAAGCAGGGTCGTCACCCGAATCAGCGCAACCACCTTCCATCGCAAAAGAGGCTCAATCTATTTTCAGCCTAGAAGGAATAGACAACCTGTTTGTAGAAGAAGAGCGCTCTGAGTCAGAACAATAGCGCTTATATCAAATAGACGGAAAATTGTCGTAATCCAATAGATAGAAAAGCGTCGTACATCCTTGTAAAACACCTGAACTTTACACAACTTAGAGGCAGTTCAAAGATTAGGCAAAAGACGCCCGTTCGTCTAGCACAGACCCACAGGAGCCGAATATATTAGCGGATAGAGATCAAGATTGAATGCAAGTAGCAGCGTAATTCTGTGATTACTATCGATATCCCCTCCGTTCATCCTCCTACCGTGCGCGAACCTGCCCAGGACGCAAGCCTAAATTCACAATTGTTGGTGGCTGAAGATCTCCATCCTTCAGTTCAGAGCAAGTTAAAGCGGCTGATTGATATTACAGGCGCTCTCGTTGGACTCACAATCACTGCCATTATTGCTGTTCCAATTGCGATCGCAATTCAACTCGACAATCCCGGTTCAATTTTCTACTGTCAAACCCGGTGTGGGGTGGGAGGTCAACCCTTTCGCATCTGGAAGTTTCGCTCAATGATCACCAATGCTGAACAGTTGAAGCATACGGTCAAAAACGAAGCCAAGGGCAACATTTTTAAGAGCAAAGACGACCCGCGCATTACCCGCGTTGGCAAGATTTTGCGGCGAACCAGTCTAGATGAATTGCCACAATTCTGGAATGTTTTGAGAGGAGAAATGAGTTTAGTTGGAACTCGTCCTCCCACAGTAGATGAGGTCAGTCGGTACAGTGCTTACCATTGGCAGCGCTTAAATGTTAAACCAGGCATTACAGGCGAGTGGCAAGCAAACGGACGCTCGAACGTATCCGATTTTGAAGATATTGTTGAGATGGATTTAGATTATCAGCGCAAATGGTCAGTTGTTTATGACCTAAAGTTGATTCTGAAGACAATTCAGGTTGTCCTCAATAAGCATGGGGCTTGTTAACTAGAGTTTCTTTTTGCTGTTATTTGTAGTACTCCTTGAGCTTTCTAAAATGGGATTATCCTTTCAGGACTATCCCATTTTTTTTATGCTGGAGGGCGATGCTATTGGCGCTAAGTTTATGAATCTGCCGACTTGGATTACTGTGTCTCGTCTCCTTGGTGTCCCAATTTTGCTATATGGGCTGCAGGCTCCAAGCTTAGAAGAGCGTTGGATTATGGTTGGCGTGTTCCTCCTGGCAGCCGGGACAGACTGGCTCGATGGCTATTTGGCGCGACGGCTCAATCAAATAACTGATTTAGGAAAATTTCTCGATCCGTTGGTCGATAAGCTGCTGGTTTTAGCGCCGCTAGTCGCTTTAGTCCAGTTGGGGCAGATCCCCGCATGGGGCGTGTTTTTGATTTTGGCGCGGGAATTGACGATCGCAGGGTGGCGAGTTGATCCTAACCTCCAGCAGTCGGTGCAAGGTGCGAATTTTTGGGGTAAGCTGAAGACCGTTAGCCAGATTGTCGCGATCGCGCTCCTCATTGCACCGCTACCTGCGTCTTGGCAACTCTCAAGTCTGATCGCCTTTTGGATTTCTGTTGCCTTAACTTGGATTTCTGGCGCAATTTACTTATTGCCCCAAAATCACGGCTGATTCCAAAAATAATCAGCAGCAGGTGGATTAGTTTCGCTTTGGAGGTCTTCGGGTGGATTAATTAGAACGACCGATTGTTTCAAATCCTTTCCTTGCCGTCGAGCTACCCGACTAGGAATTCCGTCGCCGTATATCAAATGCCCTTGCCCAACCAAAACAATGATTTGGGCAGTGGGGTTGTCATTCAGAAAGTGACTAATTCGATCTGCCATCGTTTCATCCCACAGCACTTGCGCCTGAAAAAATGTCTCAAACTGACGACTATTCGTTTTACTGTGGTGAATTTCTTCGTAAATTTGCCGCATCCGCTCACGATAAGCATTCGAGTCAGTCCGAATTTCAGAGAGGGGAGGGATGTACTGGCGCTCAGCAGGCGTCAAACTTTGAAGCCCCAATCGCGCGACTTTGCGAGTCACTTCTGACGGAGTATTCAGCGCAATAAGGGGCAGAGACTGCTCTTTCGCAAAGCGCAAGATTGGGGCGTAATAGTCCCAAGGGTAGCCCCATCGTTTTTCGTATTCGCTTAGACGCTGGAGATCTGGCTCGCTGATGCTTCCAGCAAGATAGCGATCGAGAGCCACCTGGTAGGGGCGCTGAAACATCTCTAGCGCGATCGCTTGCTTTCTAGAACCAGACGATCGCTTCTGTAACGCCTGAAGAATGTCTAGCTGAGCGCGATGGTCTGCTGCGCGATCGTGGGTTTCTCCCAAATACACAACATCTTGCTGGGCTAAAGTGTCAAGAACAGATTGGGGAGCGAGTTTTTTTGCATCAGGAGTACTAACCGACACTTGAGCCGATCCAGAAGTCAGCAGAACAGGTTCTGCAGCAGCCGGAGAACTCCACAGCAGCAGTAATCCGAGTGACCATGCCCAAAGTATTAAAGATGCTCGTGTCTTATGTACTGGGGAGTTCGAGAAGTTGTACTTTGACATGTCCAGCGTTTTCTACCTTGTGGTGACTGATCCTATGTCTCATGAAGGAATCATGGATCGCTGCGTCCACGCTACTGTCATAAACATTAAATCGCTACAAACCAGGGAAATACTTATGAGTGAAAATTCTGATCCCAAAGCTGCACAGCCAGGAAAAGGAGCCGCAGGCGATCAATGGGCTGTGCAAACTGCACAAACGACAGATGTGAATCCGGCAGATGAACGAATTCCGTCGGGAGTCGACGTTGAGCAGAACGAGCATGAGCTTATAGCTGCTGCTGCCCAAGAAGAAGACACCGATCTTAAAACAACAGATGGTTACGTAATTACCGAATCGGGGCAAATCGACAACTTTGCAGTCGAGCCACCCATGTATTACGAAGGCAAAGACGGGGAGCGAGTTGACCTTCCAAAATAACTGACTAATCCTATGAGTTTGAGTTTGAGCGGTTTGCAAAGGCAGATCGCTTTTTTATTGGCGTACTTCGTTCTAGAGGATCACTCAGAGTTGAGGGGCGAAAGTCCAATAGAATTGAAGAGCAGTCATGATGAGGAAAAGCCGTGACGTTTAAGGTCGGTTTATTGGGATTGGGAACAGTGGGCGCGGGAACGGTCGAGATTTTGCAAAATCCGGCTCAGCGTCATTCGTTGCTGCAAGATTTGGTGATTCACAAAGTCGGCGTACGATCGCTAGATAAACTCCGCAACGTTACGCTTCCTACCGACATTCTGACTACTGATTTAGAATCAATCGTCACCGATCCCGAAATCGACATTGTTGTAGAAGTGATTGGCGGGTTAGAGCCTGCGCGATCGCTGATTCTCAGAGCGATCCAGCATGGCAAGCATGTTGTTACGGCTAATAAAGCCGCGATCGCCCGGTTTGGTGATGAAATTTTTACGGCGGCTGCCGAAGCAGGTGTCTATGTTCTGCTAGAAGCAGCAGTCGGCGGCGGCATTCCTGTCATTGAGCCGTTAAAGCAGTCGTTGTGCGCCAATCGGCTGAATACCGTCATTGGCATCGTCAACGGCACAACAAATTATATTCTGACCCGAATGCAGCTTGAAGGCGGCGATTTTGCTGACATTTTGGCAGACGCACAGAATCTTGGCTATGCCGAAGCAGACCCCACTGCCGATATTGATGGATTGGATGCTGCTGACAAAATTGCGATTTTGGCGTCTCTTGCGTTTGGGGGACGAATCAAGCTGCCCGAAGTGCATTGTGAAGGCATTCGACATGTTAGCGCTGTGGACATTGCGTATGCCGAGAAACTGGGGTTTGTGATTAAGCTACTTGCGATCGCAAAACGAGCTTCTGAAACAACTGACGAGCTAGAAGTGCGAGTCCATCCGACGTTAGTACCCAAGGCTCATCCGCTTGCGAGCGTAAATGATGTCTACAACGCGATTTTGATTGAGGGTGACCCGATCGGACAGGTGATGTTTTATGGACGCGGGGCGGGGGCAGGTCCGACAGCAAGCGCCGTGGTATCTGACGTTTTGAATATTGCCGCCTTGCTAAAAGTTGGACATGGAGACATAAAGGCAGATGGCAAGCCGTTACTCGATCCGCTGCTTGCCTGTTCGCATCAGTACTATTGCGAGATCGCGCCAATGGAGGATTTGGTGACTCGCTTCTATGCTCGCTTTCTCACTAAAGATTATCCTGGCGTAATCGGCAAGCTGGGCACCTGCTTTGGAGATCATGAAGTGAGTCTTGAATCGGTTGTGCAAGCGGGCATGAGAGATGACTTTGCAGAAATTGTCGTCGTTACCCATGATGTGCAAGAAGGCAACTTCCGCAAAGCGTTAGAGGAAATTCGCGCCATGCCTGCGATCGCGACCGTTGCTAGTGTCTTGCGAGTTCTGTAGCAGAGCTGATTCTACAGGAGTGCTTTATTTCACGTCATAACCAAACAGATTTGGATCGACCTCACCGAGTTGGAGATCCGCGAGTCCGTATTCTGCCCATCGCCGCTCGACTAAGGCGGCTGTGTCTGGATCAGACACTAACGGTTCACCCCAGACGCGATCGGTTTCGGGATAGACTTTTGTCGTCGCATCAATGCCCATGCGACTGCCTAACCCCTGTTTTTCAGTGGCAAAGTCCAAAGAATCAAACGGATTATCGGGCAGAATGAACACATCTCGTGCCGGATCGACTTTTGAAGTAATTGCCCACACAACCGCTCGCGGATCGCGGATACTAATATCTTTATCAACCACAATCACGAACTTCGTGTAGGTAAACTGCGGCAATGCACTCCAAAAGGCGAGGGCGGCGCGGCGGGCTTGTCCGGGATAGGCTTTGTCGATCGCAATCACCGCTGCCTTATAGCTGAGCGCTTCCATCGGCAAGAAAAAATCGATAATCTCTGGAACTTGTTGTCTGAGAATGGGGGTGTAAATGCGGTTGAGCGCGATCGCCATCATCGCATCTTCTTTCGGCGGACGACCACTAAACGTGGTGAGATAAATTGGATTTTTGCGATGGGTGAGGCAGTGAAACCGAATCAGGGGCGCGTTCTCGTTCACGCCACCGTAATAGCCCATGTGATCGCCTGCGGGACCATCCACCCCCGTTTCTCCCGGCGTAATCGTGCCTTCAAACACCATTTCTGAATCGGCAGGCACTTCTAAATCTAAGGTTTTGCACTTGGTGAGATGCACACCTGAACCGCCGTAGATTCCGGCAAACAGCCATTCTGACAGATCAATCGGGAGCGGGGTAGCGGCTGCCATGATGATGAGAGGGTCAACACCAAGCGCGATCGCGACCTCCAATTTTTCTCCCCGCTCCGCCGCTTTTCGTAAATGTCGCGTTGCCCCCCGCACCGACAACCACTGCACCGTCATTGTGTTTCTAGACTGCAACTGCAAGCGGTAGACGCCGACGTTGGGAATCTTCGTTTCGGGATCTTTAGTAATCATGAGTCCCAACGTCACGACCTTGTCGGCATCGCCAGGATAAACGCGCAGAAACGGTAATTGGGTTAAATCAATCTCATCGTCTTTTAGCACGACTTGATGACAGGGCGGAAAAAATTCGTTACTGGGCTTTGCTTTCAGCACGTCGAACAAGACTTTACCCAAATCGATCGCTTGAGAAATTTTTTTCGGTGGACGAGGCTGATACAACAGCGCCAGTTTTTTTCCTAACCCCTCAAGCTCTTCTGGAGCCTCCATATTCATTGCTAGGCAGACGCGCTGCACTGTCCCCATCAAATTGACTGCCACCGGATAGGGCGACCCTTTGACATTTTCAAACAGCAAGCCAGGACCACCCTGCCGCAGAAGCCGATTGGCAATCTCAGCGATCTCTAAATTGGGATCAACTAAGGTACGAATCCGGCGCAGTTGTCCCCGTTCTTCAAGCTGTTTAATAAATCCCCGCAGGTCTCTCGGCATGATGAAGCAATGTAAAGATCTCTCTTTCCATTATGAAGGGGAGGACGCCTTCTGCAACGCTCTGCAAACCCGGAGGAGTTTTTGATCAACGACCAGGACTGCTAATTACTGCCCTGCGATTGGCGGAAATGTGGTCGTCGTCACATCTCCAAGTGCGCCCAACGTTTTGGCAGCACTCTTGTTATATGACGCTGATACCGCACCTGCATTGCCAGCGCTAACCACGACCTGATCTTTCCCTGACCATAATCTTTTTGTGCCTTTGAGTAGCGTTCCCTCAAACACGACTTCTCCATCGGCTTGAATTTCGACCCAGCTATCATCGGTAAAGCTTAGTTCGACTGCGACCGGGCCAGTCGCCTCTGGAGAAATGGTTGGGCTTGCTACAGGAGACGGAGCAGAGCTTGCTTCAGTCGTAGCTGGAGCTGATGCGGGAGATGTGGCGGGTGCTTTAGAGGCAGACGTGGCAGGAACAGCAGGGTTTTGAGCAGGTTTGGGCGGAGCGGGGCGATTAAGCAGGGATGCTAGAAGCGCGATCGCACCGAGTCCAAGGACGCCTCCTACAATCCAAGGTAGCTTAGAGGCTCCTTCAGACTTGTTATCAGAATCAAACGAGGATTCTGACGAGACAGGGCGCTCAACCTTGAGAGCAGGCACAGGGAGGGGGTCAGCAGGCGGCGGGGTCACATTAACCCTTGCCGGGTCAGCCCCTGTCGTGTTAATTCTTGCCGTGTTGTCAACAGTGTTGTTAGCCTCTGTAGTGTCAGCCTTTATAGGGTCAACCTTTGCAGTGTCAGTCTCTATAGGCACAGGTGGCAGGGTGGTCTTGATCGTCTCAGGAGTGATGGGCACCGGAGAAGGGTTCACTGGAAACTCTTTAGAGATTGACATTCCATCTAATCCCAGCATATCGGCATAGCGCCGAATGAATCCTTGAATGAAGACAGGTTCCGGCAGCAAGTCCAAGCGACCTGCTTCGATCGCATTTAGCAAGCGCAACGGAATGTAAGTTTTGGCAGCGACCTGTTGTAGCGAAACCGAGCGATTTTGTCGCTCTTCGCTTAATCGGCTACCGATGACCTTCAGTTGTTCTGCTTGCGCCGACGACCCTAGAAACTCCACGATAATTTCCCCTACGGCTGCACATCACGACAAGAGCACTTTAAAGCAGTCCTCACTATACCAGTCAAGGGTAACAGGGCAATAATCAGATGTGCTTAATTGTGAGGCAGTGTCAGTATGTCTAATAGGGTGTAAAGGAATACAAACTTGATGCTCAATCAAGAGGATGCGCTTCTGAGGAATGGCGCTTTGCGTTATCGTGCATAGATTCAGCCTTCGCGTCGAGTTCTGAGCAAAAATTTTAATACTGGAGGAAAAGAGCTTGATTTGGACGGCACGTTAAGCTACGAGTGAAATTTATCAGTGGGCAGCTTAATAACCGTCACATCTGTCGTAGCAAATTTAGCGGAGATTACTGACGGATTGAACAGCGTCGCCCTAAACATGAAGGTTTAGCGAAATTAACGACCTTCAGCGAGAAGGCTATCAAATTACGAATTCTTTCTTTCGGTTGACCTGGAATGTGTGCGATCGCGGCAAAATCTACAAGCAGAGTGTTTGTCGTGTACCGGATTTTATGCAGATTGACTACGTTCAATTTTATGTAGACGATGCTCAATCGTTGCGAGATTGGTTTACTCGAAACATGGGATTTTGGGCAGTAAGCTCAGCCTTTGATGCTCACACTCAACACGAGGTGGTGAGGAGCGGTTCGATCCATTTCGTGTTGTCGTCCGCGAGGACAACGGATAGTCCGGTTCACCCCTTTCTACAGCTTCATCCTCCGGGTGTTGTGGATGTAGCATTTAGCGTTGGCAATCTAGAGGAATCGATGCGGTGCGCGGTTGCAGAAGGTGCGATCGCTCTACAACCAATCCGTCAAGATCAGCAGCAAAATGGTTGCGTTAAGTGGGCAAAAATTGGCGCGTGGGGAACCTTGCAGCACACGTTGATTGAGCGGACTGGATTGACATCTGTATTGCCTCAAGCAGAGTTATCGATATCGCATTTAGATGGTTATCCAGTTAACGCTGAGTACTTTAAAGAAATTGATCACATTGTTCTTAATGTTCCGATTGGCGATTTAGATTCTGCTGTTACTTGGTATCAGCATGTTTTAGGATTTGAAGCTCAACAGAAGTTTGAGATTGAGACAAATTATTCTGGGTTGTGTAGCCGCGTGATGCAGCATCCGAACACTGGAATTCGATTTCCAATTAATGAACCAAGTTCGGAAAGCTCTCAAATTCAAGAATTTTTAGACTTAAATCGGGGAGCGGGAGTGCAGCATATTGCATTGCAGACCGAAAATTTGGTGAGTGCCGTGAGCACCTTGCGACACTCTCAAAACACCGCAACCCGTGGTCAAGCCAATCTTTCATTTCTACAGGTTCCATCGTGCTACTACGATCAGCTTTGTCACCGGGACGGATGTTTGCTAACCCAACAGGAGTTGAGCGCGATCGCGGCTCAACAAATTCTCGTTGATTGGCAAGCGGATACTCCTGAAGCGATTTTGCTACAAACGTTCACGCAGCCAATTTTTGAGCAGCCAACTTTTTTCTTTGAGCTAATCGAACGACGGCAGTATTGCATTGACCAGAAGATTCAGCACGCGCAAGGATTTGGAGAAGGAAATTTCCGAGCCTTGTTTGAAGCGATCGAACGAGAACAACTGAAGCGAGGCAGCCTCAACCGCTAAGATCAAAATCTTGTTCTTAAGTGTAATCAGTTCTAGGTGTAATTAGTTCTAAGTGTAACCATGCTGCTCCGCAAACCTGACATTGGCTTCATTCCGACTCCCGATGAAGCGATCGACGCCTTGCTAAATTTGGCGCACGTCACTCCGACGGATGTGATTTACGACTTGGGGAGCGGAGACGGGCGGATTTTGATTCGTGCTGCTCAAGCCTATGGCGCTCGCGGGGTTGGAATTGATATCGATCCAGTGAGAATTGCAGAGGCGCGATCGCACGCGGAAACAGCAGGCGTGAGTCATCAGGTCTCTTTCCGGCAAGCCGATTTGTTCGAGAGCAATGTTTCGGACGCGACGATTGTCATTCTCTACTTGTTACCTCATCTAAATCTCAAACTGCGTCCAATCCTATTCAACCAACTGCAACCCGGCACGCAAATTCTGTCGCTTGATTTCGATATGGGCGATTGGCAACCCGAACAGGTGATCAAACTCGATCATATCGAAGAGGAATCCACGATCTACCACTGGCAAATTCCAAGGACTCCAATCTAGTCCTTCATCCCTCATCCTTCATCTCTCCTCCCTCATCCCTTTCTTCGATCGCCCATTCCACCTGCCGCAAAATTCCCCGCAGCATGGCTACTTCTGGTTCTGACAGAGACGCCCGATTAAACAATCGACGGAATTTTTCCATTCGACTAGGTGCAGTATGTGGATAGAGATATCCGATGTTGAGTAAGACGGTTTCTAAGTGCTGGTAGTAGTTTTCTAAGCTATCGATCGCGGCAACGGTTTCATCCGTTGGAGGGGGCGAAACGACGGGCTGTATTGGTTTTTCTTGCGTTAGTCCATAAAGCTCGTAGCAGCATACCGCTACCGCTTGCGCCAAATTGAGAGACGAGTACTCAGGACTAGACGGAATGCAGATAAATCGCTGAGCATAGTTTAGGTCTTCGTTGCTGAGACCATGTTCTTCTGAGCCAAAGATGAGGGCAGAGTGTTCGGTCGTAGTGTCGATCAGCCAAGGAAGAGCGGTTTTAGGAGACTCAAGGGTGGTGGCTATGGCACGAGTGCGGGCAGTCGTTGCGATCGCGCGATGACACCCTTTCAGCGCTTCTGGCAAACTTGTTGCGATCGTTGCCGCTTCCAATACATCCGCCGCATGAACTGCCATCCGTCGTGCTTCTTCAGAGGTGCGATCGCACTGAGGATTCACCAGCACGAGATGATGCAATCCCATGTTTTTCATCACGCGAGCGATCGAGCCGACATTGAGCGCTCCGGCAGGCTCTACTAAAACAATGCGAACTCTAGACAAGGCAGGATCGGGCATGAGGGATGAGGGATGAGGGATGAAGGAGGGGGGCTTTAGAATGAAGGATATACCTATTGAGTCTTTGCTAATTTATTTTAGAGTTTGAGCCTTTGCAGCACTTCACACAAGACTCAGGCAAATTGTTGCCGATCTTGCGTCAAATCCATCAGTTGCTACTTCAAGGTTTAGTGTGGTTACAAATACAATGCCTGTGGTTACAAATACAATGCCTGTGGTTACGTCGAGGTTTAGTGTGGTTACGAACCGGATGCCTGGGGTTACAAACACAACGCCTGTGGTTACGTCAAGGTTTAGTGTCGTGACAAATCGGCTTCGTGTCACTTAAAGCCAGGGTTGTAATACTACTCAATCCGTCAGTTCTGCCATAGTTATTTCTCTTGTTTCATCCCTCATCCCTCATCCCTCATCCCTTCCCCTATGCCTCGCCATCGCGCAAAATCTGATTTACCCACCAAAATCTGTCCCGTTTGCGGACTACCCTTTACCTGGCGCAAAAAATGGGCGGACTGTTGGGACGACGTGAAATATTGTTCCGATCGGTGTCGGCGTCATAAGTCGCAAGCCAACAAAGAGGAAACGCCATGATGCAAGCTCTACCTCAGTCACAAGATCAGCAGCAAAAGCTGACATTTGACGAGTTTCTGACGCAATGCCCGGAAGACGGAGGACGATATGAACTTCATTACGGAGCAATTGTAGAGATGCGCCCGACTGGTCCTCACGAGCAAGTTGGAGGATTTATTTCAGATCAACTAACGCTCGAAATTTATCGGTTAGGGCTGCCCTACTTTATTCCTCGAAGCTGTCTAGTCAAGCCTTCAGAAGAGTTTGAAGCCTATTTGCCTGACATCATTGTTCTGAACCGCGAAACGGTAGGGACTGATCCATATTGGAAAAAAGCGTCAACAATTTCGATTGGAGTGTCTGCCAAACTGGTAATCGAAGTGGTCAGCACAAACTGGCGGGTTGATTATTCTAAAAAGCTGGCTGAGTATGAGTTGTTAAGAATTCCTGAATATTGGATCGTCGATTATCGCGGCTTAGGCGCAAAACGACTGATTGGCTCACCCAAAGAACCAACCGTCTCAGTCTATGTCCTGTCTGACGATGAGTATTCTGTGGCTTTGTTTAAAGGCAGCGATCGCATCCTCTCCCCCACCTTTCCAGCACTAAACCTCACTGTCGATCAGCTTATTCAAGCCAGTGAATCGGCGAATTAGCATGGTAAGCTCTTGTCCGAGCATTTTTCAATGAGGATTACCATGTCAGCGAATCGAGTCCAGCCAAAACTGATTATTCATGGAGGAGCAGGAAGTTCGCTGAAAGGAAAAGGCGGCGCAGATGTCGTGAGAAAATCCCTATGTGCGGTCGTTGAAGAAGTTTACGCTCAGCTACTGTCAGGCGTGACCGCAACAGAAGCCGTTGTTTTAGGATGCCAGCTTCTAGAAAACGATCCTCGCTTTAATGCGGGCACTGGGTCTGTGCTGCAATCGGATGGACAGATCCGCATGAGTGCCTCACTGATGAATGGAGCCAAACAAAGCTTTAGCGGCGTGATCAACACGTCACGCATCAAAAATCCGATCGATCTAGCGCTGTTTCTGCAAGATTCTGACGATCGCGTTCTCTCCGACTACGGCTCGGCAGATCTGCTACGAGAACTGAATATTCCGTTGTACGACCCCCTGACCGAAGTGCGCCTGCAAGAATGGATTCAAGAACGAGCAGGAAACTTTGACAAGGCGATGGCAGGCGTTGTGGCGGAGCGAGAACTCGTTACCGAAGCGGGGCGCGGAACGATCGGCGTGGTAGCGCTCGATGCTCAAGGACATCTAGCATCAGGAACCTCTACCGGCGGCAAAGGCTTTGAGCGAATTGGGCGCGTTAGTGATTCAGCAATGCCTGCCGGAAACTACGCTACAGCGCAAGCGGGCGTCAGTTGTACTGGAATTGGGGAAGACATCATGGATGAGTGCTTAGCCCCGCGCATCGTGATTCGGGTGACGGATGGACAATCGTTACAGGATGCCTTTTGGAAATCGTTTTCTGAGGCACACCAGCATGGACGCGATTTGGGTGCTATCGGGCTAGATGCCACAGGTGCGATCGCGTGGGGCAAAACGAGTGAAGTCTTACTTGCCGCTTATCACAATGAAAATGGCCTGGGCGATACGCTCGACGCCGATATCGGTCTTCAAATCGGCGTCGCCTGAGGCAACAGTCTCTAGCCCTTCACTGGTTTCGACTATGGCTCATCAAGAATTTCCTTTGTCCTTCATGCGCCATCCTGGTTTGACAACTTGCCGCGATCGCGCGATCGCTAGACAATCATTCGGCAGATCGTCGGTGATGGTTGAACCTGCTGCCGTGGTGACATCTTCGCCAATTGTGAGCGGCGCAACGAGCGTATTGTTGGAGCCGATTTTAGTGCGATCGCCAATCGTGGTGCGATGTTTGTTAACGCCATCGTAATTCACCGTAATCGTTCCTGCACCAATATTGACGCGATCGCCGAGCGATGCGTCACCCACGTACGATAGGTGAGCCACATTTGTATTTTCGCCCAGCTGAGAATTTTTCAATTCCACGAAGTTTCCAATGCGGCATCCTGCACCGACGGTTGCCTCACCTCGAATGTGAGCATAAGGACCAACTCGCGTTTCAGACTGCACGGCGCTCTCACAAACCACTGAGAATAACAGCGTCACGTTTTCTCCGATCTGGCTGTCTTCGATCAAACTTCCAGGACCAATGCGGCTGCCTGAGCCAATCGCCGTCTTTCCGCGTAAGTGAGTTTGCGGTTCAATAATCACATTAGATTGAAGCGTTACAGAGTCATCGATCGTGACACTGCTTGGATCAATAATTGTGACGCCTTGCGCCATCCAATGGTCTTTAATTCGCGTTTGGAGAATACTATAGGACTCTGAAAGCTGCTTGCGATCGTTGATGCCTAAAATCTCCTGATAATCCTCCACATCAAACACAGTCACAGGACTGAGGAAGTTTACTGCATCTGTTAAATAATATTCTTTCTGATTATTATTCGAGGTCAGTTTCGGCAACACCTCCGCCAAATCCTTCCAGCGTAAACAATAAACGCCCGCATTCACGCGCTGATTTTGCCGTTGTTCGGGCGTGCAGTCTCGATCTTCAACAATAGCCTGCAAATTCTGGCGTTCATCGCAAAATACCCGCCCATATCCTTTGGGATTGGGAATATGTGCCGTCAAAATTGAGGCGGGGTTGGCCTTCTCTCGATGCGTAGTCAGAAATAGCTCTAACGTTTCAGGACGCAGGAGCGGCACATCACCGTTGAGAACGAGCAAATCCTCATCGAATCCTTCTAGATGGGGCAGCAGTTGTTGAATCGCGTGTCCGGTGCCGAGTTGCTCCGTCTGCTCAACAAACTCAACCGTTGCCGGGTAGCTTGCCAACGCGTCTCGAACCAGCTCACTCCGATAGCCCACAATCACCAAGCGACGAGAGGGATTCAACCCAGTCACACTATCTAGCACTCGTTCGACCAGCGATCGGCTGCCCAACGGATGCAGCACCTTCGGCAAATCCGATTTCATCCGCGTTCCCCGCCCTGCTGCCAGAATTGCGACCGCTACCATAACGTCCTTCTGTGTCTAAACTTCAACGGAGTATACCGTGTCATCAGCATGTCTACACGACTTCTCGAGTTCCTCATAACTGTCAGAACAATTTTTTACAAACTTCAGATTTAACTCCGTTGCGAGGAGGCGATCAACGCTATGATCGAAACCTCAACAGCGTAGTTCGTAATTTGTAAAGTGCGATTACGAATTACGAATGACGCATTCAAGGACTTGTGTTGTGACTCAAACCAATTCAGACTTTCTGACCCAAACTGATTCTGCTGTTGCCGATCTGATCCACCAGGAGTTGCAACGTCAGCGAGACCACCTGGAATTGATTGCGAGTGAGAATTTTACCTCGCCAGCGGTGATGGCGGCTCAAGGCTCAGTGTTGACCAACAAGTATGCTGAGGGGTTACCGAGCAAGCGCTATTACGGCGGCTGCGAGTTTGTCGATCGCATCGAAGAAATCGCCATCGATCGCGCCAAAGAATTATTCGGCGCGGCCCATGCTAATGTTCAGCCTCACTCTGGTGCACAGGCAAACTTTGCTGTGTTTTTGGCGATGCTAAAACCGGGTGACACGATCATGGGGATGGATTTGTCTCATGGCGGACACCTGACTCATGGCTCACCTGTTAACGTCTCTGGTAAGTGGTTCAATGTCTATCACTATGGTGTGAGTCAAGAAACCGAGCAGCTAGACTTCGATCAGATTCGGGAGTTAGCGCTGAAGCACCGTCCTAAGATGCTGATCTGTGGGTATTCTGCTTATCCGCGCATCATTGACTTTGAGAAATTCCGGGCGATCGCAGATGAAGTCGGCGCGTATTTATTGGCCGATATTGCTCACATTGCGGGCTTGGTTGCAACGGGGCATCACCCCAATCCCCTTCCCTTCTGCGATGTCGTCACCACAACCACCCACAAAACGTTGAGAGGCCCAAGAGGTGGATTAATCCTTACTCGAGATGCGGATCTGGGTAAGCAGCTTGATAAAGCCGTTTTCCCTGGCTCTCAAGGCGGACCGTTAGAGCATGTCATCGCCGGAAAAGCGGTGGCATTCGGGGAAGCTTTAAAGCCCGAATTTAAGACCTACTGCGCGAATGTGATCGCAAACGCTCAAGCCATGGCAACCCAGTTGCAAGCGCGAGGCTTCAAAATTGTCTCTGGTGGCACGGATAACCATTTGATGCTGGTGGATTTGCGATCAATCGGTATGACCGGAAAGATTGCCGATGGGTTAGTCAGCACCGTTAACATCACCGCTAACAAAAATACGGTGCCGTTTGACCCTGAATCCCCGTTTGTTACGAGTGGATTGAGACTCGGTTCCGCCGCAATGACGACTCGTGGCATGGGAACCTCTGAATTTACCGAAATTGCCAACATCATTGCCGATCGTTTAACCAGTCCTGACGATGAAACAGTGACTCAAACTTGTTTAAAGCGTGTGGCGGCATTGTGCGATCGCTTTCCGCTCTACCCGCATTTAGGCGCTCAAATTCCAGCATTAGTCTAAGAGGTTGTGCTGAAATCTCAAGGTTTTTCCAGTTTCTAGATCTGGTTTCATGAATAGTCGTTACAAGAGCGCCCAAAAATGGCGCTCTTTTTTGTAAGCGAACAAAATCTACTCTGGAGAGTATAGAAATATTGAGACTCAACCCTTAGAATTTGGTTGCGCTTAATATTTCTTTGCTAAGTATCGTTGAATCTGTAGTACACTCTGCCTGACGCTCACCAATTCCCAACCCACAATTTCTGATGCCCTTTCTAGCTGCATTCCTAATATCAGCCCTCGTTGTCTTTCTGAGTACGCCTGTTATTAGAAAGATTGGTCTTCGAGCTGGATTAGTCGATTCTCCCAACAGTCGCAAAGTCCATCAACGTCCCATGGTTCGGTTGGGCGGCGTGGCGATTTTTACTGGTGTATTGATTGCGCTCTTAGTAGTCTGGTGGACAGGCGGATTTGGGGTTCTAAATCCAAAAGACGAATACGGAGTCTGGGGTGTTGCGCTTGGGGGCGTTGCCTTTTTTCTGATTGGACTAGCAGATGATATCTTCAATCTCTCACCTAAAACTCGTCTAATTCTACAGATCGCCGTCGCGAGTTTGGCTTGGCAGTCAGGCGTTCAGATCGATTTTCTAACGAATCCCTCGGCTGGACTCATTCAATTGCCCGACTGGTTTAGCTTACCCATCACCGTAATTTGGCTGGTCGGCATGGCGAATGCGATTAACTGGATTGATGGTCTAGATGGTTTAGCAGCAGGCGTGTCAGGAATCGCCGCAGTCGTGATGTTCTGGACCTGTCTGTTTATGGGACAGCCCGCAGCAGCTATTATCGCAGCAGCTTTAGCTGGAGGAACCCTAGGATTCTTGCGCTACAACTTCAATCCAGCGCAAATTTTTATGGGTGATGGTGGGGCGTATTTTATTGGCTTTACATTAGCAGGCGTTGGCGTGATTGGCTTGGTGAAGAGCGTGACCACTGTTGCAGTCCTATTGCCGTATGTGATTCTAGCCGTTCCGATTCTCGATATGTCAGCCGTTATCCTCGATCGCTTGCGGCGGGGTAAGTCCCCGTTTGTTGCCGATAAAGGTCATCTCCATCATCGATTAATCAAAGCAGGATTGTCTCATCGGCTAACAGTTGTGTTTATCTACTCGCTGACGCTATGGGCCGGAAGTTTAGCCATGGCGGTTGCCGGAATGCCGAGCGGAGTAGGGTATGCGATCGGGGCCACAGTCATCTTGAGTTTGACCAGTTGGCAAGTTTGGCGCACTGCCCGTTAGAACCCTTAAGTTGGCACGAGACGGTATTCTTGATTCAGCCTAGATCACTGTACTAGATGAATTATTTTTCCTGTTATGAGTGCAGAAATTATTAGTGTCGGAACTGAGTTGCTACTCGGTGATATTTTGAATTCTAATGCTCAGTTTCTAGCGCAGCAGTTGGCTGAGTTGGGCATTCCGCATTTTTTTCAGACGGTTGTGGGCGATAACCCAGAACGGCTAAAAAGTGCGATCGCAGTAGCCAGCGATCGCGCAGAACTCCTCATCTTTACAGGTGGACTAGGACCGACTCCCGATGATTTGACCACCGAAACGATCGCGGATTTTTTCAGTACTCCTCTAATCGAAAAGCCAGAAATCGTTGAGGATATTGCTCAAAAATTTGCGCAGCGTGGTCGTCAGATGACCGACAACAACCGCAAACAAGCACTTTTACCCGAAGGCGCACAGATTCTCTACAATCCAGTGGGCAGCGCTCCAGGCATGATCTGGCAACCGCGACCGAATCTTACCATTCTTACCTTTCCAGGTGTGCCTAGCGAAATGAAAGTGATGTGGCAACAGATCGCGGTGCCATATCTCAGAAGCCAAGGATGGGGACAAGTCACGATCGTCAGTCGAACCCTAAGATTTTGGGGAATTTCAGAATCGATGCTGGCAGAAAAGGCGGCCACGTTTTTTGATTTGCAGAATCCAACAGTTGCGCCCTACGCCAATTTAGGAGAAGTCAAGCTGCGGATTTCTGCTAGAGCCACATCGGAGAATGCTGCCTCCGCTCTGATTGCCCCGGTTGAGCAAGAACTCCGCCAAATTGCAGGCATCGATTGCTATGGAGTCGATGAAGACTCGCTGGCGTCCGTTGTGGGGGACTTGCTCACCACGGCTCAATCCACGTTGAGCGTTGCCGAATCCTGCACGGGAGGTAGGCTCGGACAGATGATAACCACGATTTCAGGCAGTTCTACTTACTTTATGGGAGGCATTATTTCTTACGATAACGCGGTGAAAGAAGCCCTTTTAGGAGTGGACTCTCAAGCGTTAGAACAAGTTGGAGCGGTGAGCGCGATCGTCGCCGAGCAAATGGCAGTGGGTGTGAGAGCGCGTCTCAACACAACTTGGGGACTGAGCATTACGGGCATTGCTGGACCGGGCGGCGGAACCGACACTAAACCCGTCGGGTTAGTCTACATTGGCTTAGCCTCTCCTGAAGATGTGACCAATTTCGAGTTCCGGTTTGGCGATCGCGGTCGAGATTGGGTTCAACGAGCGAGCGCATGCAGTGCGCTAGATCAACTCCGGCGGCGCTTACTTGAAAGAGGAGTATGAATGGGATCAAGATCCCTATCTTTGGTTAGAATTGGAAAACTACAGCGAATACACCGAGGGAAGCATTGGAATTAACTTGACTCCCTGTTAATATCAAATTAGGCTTTTGTTAATATTGGTTGTATCGCAGTTAGGCAAAAGCTCAGACATATCGCAGGAGTTGTCTGCTCAATGGATTACATCGACAAGGTTCTAGAAAAGCTAAAAGAGTGGGGACGAAGACTAATTGAGGCGCTTCTGGGTCCCGAAACCCAGCCTGAAGCTGAACCCATTCCAATCCCTGTAGATGAGCGCTATCGTCGCTAACAAGCACGGATTTTATCGTGTACAGTATTTTGGTTCTCCATGGACCAAACCTTAATCTTTTAGGTAGAAGAGAACCTGGAGTTTATGGTTCGGTTACGCTGGATGAAATTGCCCGTCGGTTAGAAGAAGAAGCTCAGGCATTAAGTGTGAGCTTGGTTTCTTTGCAGTCTAATCATGAAGGCGTTTTAATTGACGCGATTCACGATGCATTTGACAAGCACGACGGTATTCTAATTAATCCTGGGGCATACACTCATACGAGTGTGGCGCTTCGGGACGCGATCGCGGGAGTTAGCCTTCCCACGGTAGAGGTTCATTTAAGCAATATTCATCGCCGAGAAGAGTTTCGCCACCACTCGTACATCGCGCCCGTCGCGATTGGCCAGATTTGTGGATTTGGCGCAGACAGCTATCGTCTAGGACTTCATGCTCTTGTGACCCATTTGCAGCAGTTGTAGCTTTTTTAGATGGCTCAACTGCCTTATTTTAGGCGGAACGGTCACTGATAACGAGGGTTAATGATAGCTAAGCAGTTTAACGGATCAGCGTTTGTTGAGGCAAGGAGCGGTGCAGTAGACGTGCCCATTCCCATCGCCTATCGAGATAGCGTAGTTGCGAACCTTGAGCGAATTCAGGCGATTGCTCAACTCGTTCTAGAGTTTCCGCTTCCTAGTGACATTGAACCTGCCTCAACGTTTGAGCCGTGAGTGATGCAATACCCTGACGCTACAAGGATTGCACGCTCAATTCGAGAACAAGAAGTTTCAGAGACAACCGCGATCGATTCCTAGCAAGCTGCTTCGTGCCAGGAGCGTGGTATGTACAAGCTCAACGGTTTCGCCAGTGGTATCGCGATCGCCTTCGAGAAGTTTTTCAGCACATTGATATCATTCTTGCCCCAGTCCCTGCGTCGCTCCTAAACTTAGCCAACAAACAATGCTGTTGGACGGCAAAGAAGTACTCGTGCGTCCCGGTGCTGCCCGTTGCGGCTCAGATTGAAGCAACGCAAATTACAGTCTGCCGTTGGGATGAACCTTTACAGACTGTAACTGAGGCGTTCTAGCGGTTGGTTTAGCGAAGACCCAATCGCTCAATCTCGCTTTTGATCTGCGATCGCACACTCGCATCTTGCTGAGCTTTCATCTGAAATTGGTTAAATTCTTCGCGCTTAAGATTATTGCGCGCCACAATTTGCCCCGCTTGCGCCGCAAAAGTGTCGCAGATGCCCTTCACCTGATCGCGAATGCCAGGATTAGTTTTCTCGATGTTATCCGCATGGCAGACATTGCTCGGCACACTGCCGCCTGTCAACTGTTTAACCTGATCAAGCAGACGTTGCCGCGTTTTTTCAATTTCGACCGCTGCCCGAACGTACCGAGTAAAAGGAGCTTCCTGAGCAGAGGCTGCCGAATCAAATGAGGCAACTTGTCCAGAAAAGCTGGGCGTCCAGCCACAGAGGAGTGCGATCGTCGAAAGACTTCCGACCAAGAGAGAGTGAGTCAAGACTTGCTGCGTTCGAGCAGAGAGAGAGAAAGCACGATTCATCATAGGAGGTGTGACATTCCGCAAACTAGCACACGGTTGAGGTTCATTAGTCTTGAATTATTTTATTGGCAATAAGTTCCAGAAAACGGGCAAAATTTTAGCGAATTGATCGAAAACTTAGGTGAACGTTGGAAAGAGCAAGTCTCATTTACTACACTTTTCCACAATACAGCGTTTATTCAGGTCGTCGGAAGAGTTCGCATAATTCAATCACCTTGGTTTGTAGAATTAGCGTCTCGTCAGCACTACGCTTGAGACCAAATTCTAGATCAAGCAATACAGGAAGCGATCGCTGGAGTTGACCTAGAGGAATTCCGGACAGTTCTTTTTGAAGAAAATAAAGTTGCCTCGGATTATTTAGCTCAGCCGCTTTTGTAATAGCAGACTCGTCTTCTCCCGATTCCTGCATCAGTTTGATCCATAACCGGAGGCGAAACTGTCCAACCAAAGTACTTACGATTTTAAGAGCAGGTTCGTTTTGACGAACTAAATCAGCGACAAGTTCCAGAGCCTGAGCTGTTTTACCCTGACGAATAGCAGCAACGAGTTTAAGGCTATTTTGGGCGGTTGCCGTGATCAGAGGCGCGATCGCGTCTGCGGTTAGGGCTTGACTCGATTCTCCCGTGAACACCCGAAGTTTCTCAAGTTCACTATAAAGTTGTCGTGTGTTGTTGCCGACCGCTTCTACCAAGTATTCCACGGCACTCGCTGTGAGTTTAATGCCGATTTCCTGAGCAACTTGCTGAACTTGCCGCGCTAAAAGGTCAGTTTTCCAGGGTGGGATCGGGGAAAACTCTTGAATTTGAGCGTGCTTTTGCAACAGCTTGGTCGATTTTAAGCGTCCATCAGGTTTGCCAGCACTGGTTAAAAGCAACGTTGTTGTTTCGGGAATCGAAGGCAGCGTGCGTTCAAGTTCCCTCAGTAACTCTTCTGAGCAACGCTGCACGAGGGTTGTATCGACCAACCAGACCAAACGACTACCCGTTCCGAAGGGAGGAGTCATGGCTTGGTTAAGCGCTTGCATCACTGCATCTGACGGCTCAGAAGAAATTTTGTCGAAGTTGAAACTCTCCCACGCCGGATCAAGAGTTTTTTGCTGCAACGTTTTAACCGCTTTCGACAGGGCATATCCATCGTCGCCCCAATATAGATAAATCGGCATATTCCTTTATAATTAAATCTTCAGATTTTTTTAAGTTTATTTAAGCTTGATCCCCGTATTAGAAGAATTCACTCCTTGTTATCGCTATTTACGCAGAGTGAAGGGTTCATTTACGGCTAGATTAAGGATGGATTTCTACTTTATCGAGTTAAGCGACGAGGCGATCGAGTTGGACGAAAATTATCAGACTTACCTGAACCGAGTTATGCGGCTGACGCTTCCAGAAACCCACGCGTCACAGGTGCAGCACATTCAGGAATCCCCAAAGTTCCAACGCTCAGAGCAAGGTTGGCAGGCGATGCCGTTTCCGGGATTCGCTGTCATAACACCGGTGGGCGCGGACGATCACAAGAATGCTGCCCTATATGATTACCTTCAAGTTTATCAAGCCCAGATTCAGCAGCAATTGGGAGTCGATTTTTTGGCGCTTGTACCGCCAGAGAGTTTTCATCTGACGCTGGCAGACTTGATCTGGGATAGTGCTTACCGTCATGCCTCCCAAACCCCAGGGTTCGATCAGCGATTGCGCGATCGCGTGGCGAATAGTTTCCGCCAGTGTGAGTCAATATCCCAAGATGCACCGCTCCGGTTTCAGGTGCTGGGGCTAATGGTCATGACGCGATCGATCGCGGTTTGCTTGGCTCCGACGCATGAAGATGCTTACAATCGAGCAATTCGGTTGCGGCGAGCAATTTATCAAAATCCCGATTTGATTGAGGTGGGAATTGAGCAGCAGTACTACTTCACCCCGCACATCACGCTGGGCTACTTTGGTGAACTCAAACCAGATTTAAACCGAGAAGCGTTAGTCCAGACTTTGGATCAGTTAAATCAACCGTGGATCGGCAGTTCCTACGATTTCTGGGTTCATCAGGCTGAAGTTCGCAAGTTCGATGATATGGCGACCTATTACCGCGAACCCGACTGGGCGACGTTCCAGTTTTAAGGTTCAGGTTTAAGTATGACGTTGCCCGTTCACCCCATCATGCAGCAAAGCTTTGCAGTCATCGATCAAGAAATCGGTGAGCATCGCTTTGCGCCTGCCGAGTATGCGATCGTCCGGCGCATTATTCATAGCACCGCCGATTTTGAGTTCAAACACCTAGTCCAGTTCAGTGAGGGCGCGATCGAGTCGGGGATAGCGGCGTTGCAGCAAGGGATTCCCATCGTTACTGATGTCAGTATGGTGCGTCAGGGCAGCGTTAATTTGGTGCAGCAGACATTCAAAAATCCGTTAATTAGTGCCGTTGAACAAGCAACAGAAGCACTTCCTGGCAAAACGCGAACCGAAACTGGATTGCTACGCTGTCTAAAGCAGTACCCAGAGGCTATCTATGTCATTGGCAACGCTCCAACGGCACTTCTAGCTTTGTGCCAACGTGTTAGGGAAACATCCGTCAGCCCTGCTCTAGTGATTGGGGCACCCGTTGGCTTTATTTCGGTTGTGGAGTCCAAAACGATGCTGTCTCGAACACCCGTTCCTCAAATTCGAGTAGACGGACGAAAGGGGGGATCTCCTGTCGCCGCCGCGATTCTAAATGCTTTGATCGTAATGGCCTGGGACGGGAAATGACGAGCAAGTTAGCTCCACCGCCAATTCATGTAGTTGGCATTGGGCTAGATGGCGCGGCAGGACTGAGCGCATCAGTCAAGCATCTGGCTGCAACGGCAGATGTGTTGGTCGGCAGCGATCGCCATCTCAGTTACTTCCCCAATCATGGGGGCGATCGCATCCGTTTAAGCAATCTCAACACCGCGATCGCTCAAATCAAACAACATCCTCCCGTTTCCGCCATTGTCATTCTCACGTCCGGCGATCCGCTCTTTTTTGGATTCGGTCGGCTGTTACTCGAAGCGTTTCCGCCGGAACAACTGACGTTTCATCCGCATCTCAGTTCAGTGCAGCTTGCGTTTAGCCGCGTCAAGTTGTCGTGGCACGATGCGCGAATCATTAGCGCCCATGGGCGATCGCTCGACGAACTGATTGGGGCGCTGAGCCAAGGAGTAGAGACCATTGCGGTCTTGACTGATGCGATCAACAGTCCCAGCGCGATCGCATCTCTGTTGCTCTCTCTCGATCTACCTAGCACTTATCGAGTTTGGGTGTGCGAAAACTTAGGCGGCTCGAATGAACAAATTTTAGAGGTTCAAGATTTTCGTGAGCTTCAACATCGGACGTTTGCCGCGTTGAACGTTGTGATTTTGAACCGACAAAACAGAAATGAAGCACTATTACAAGCACTTCCCTTATTCGGATTGCCCGATCAGAGTTTCTTGAGTTTTAGCGATCGTCCGGGATTGATGACCAAGCGAGAAATTCGGGTTTTAGCGATCGCAGAACTCGCCCTGCGATCAAATCAAATTGTTTGGGATATTGGTGCTGGAACTGGGTCAGTCGCGATCGAGATCGCACGGCTTTGTCCTACATCTCAAATTTTTGCGATCGAGAAAACGGCAGCGGGCATCACGCTCATTCAAAAAAATGCCGATCGATTTGGGGTAAACAACATTCAGCCAGTTCACGGAGCTGCACCTCAAGTATTAGAAGAATTACCACCGCCCGATCGCGTTTTTATTGGTGGCAGCGGAGGCAACCTAGAGGACATTCTCAAGGCGTGTATGGCTCAATTAGCCGAAGAAGGAGTGATTGTTTTAGCCTTAGCGACGCTAGAACATCTAACCCAAGCGATGATATCTCTCAAATCTTCGGCTTGGAATTACCGTTTGTTGCAGATTCAGATTGCCCGATCAACGCCAGTCGCGGCTCTCACTCGGTTTACCCCACTTAATCCCGTCACCCTAATCACACTCAACCGACCCTAGAGCGCGAGAACAATTCCTGCCGTTGCCAGCAAAAATCCTAACCCCATAAATCCGGCAAGCGGTTTGTTATCTAGTCCGGTTAACCAATCTGGAGCGCTTTGAGTATAGTTCACAGCAGCGTCTAAACTTGCCATTGCCCAAATCCAGCCCGCGTGTAAGCCCCAAGCAAGTCCTAATTCTGGCTGTCCTGACTTAAAAGAAACCGCAAGACACAGCACAACGCCCATCAGCGAGAGTCCTGGAAGTTGAGGAATGTTTTCTGTACCTTCCCAAACTAGGTGGAGAATGGCAAAAATAATGCTTGACGCGATCGCGCCTGTCCAAAAGTCATACTCTTGCAGCAGTTGACCAAACACAAAGCCGCGAAACACCAGTTCTTCGATGCCCGCGATCGCCACCCCAATCAGCAGCGACGTAGCGATCGCAGTGGCAACTGACCGCCATTGCACCTTCCAGGTTACCCAGCCGAGCAACGTTTGCAGCCCAAATAGGAGAAGTAGCCCGATCGCGCCAATTCCAAGTCCTAAAGCAAAAGAGTTTAAAGTGTAGCTATCCCAGTGCCAACCAAACGCTGCAAATGGTAGCCCTTGTAGCCGCGCAAAACTCCATAAAACAAAAGGAGCAAAGACATAGAGCGAGGCAACCAGCGGGAGCTTTTGACGAATTTCTAGCGGTTTGGAAGGATGCCATTTGAGCGCGATCGCTAGCAGAACAGCGATCGGTAGCCAGAGCAATCCCCAAATTAAAAAAAAGAACCCTATCTCTAACCCCGTTGGTAATTCTGTCAGGAACAAACCAACGCGGCTAAAAAAGGGCAACGATAAAAAATCAAAAGACAAATGATGACCTGCTAATGTCAATGAGCAACGGAAGAATTTTTACTCCTCTTCATTATCGCCATTTCTATCACTCTTATCGGCATCAAGCTGAATGAGATGAATATGCTTGTAACCAAGCTTAATTTCAAACTCATCTCCTGGCTTTAAGCCCATTGCTTTCGTGTAGGCGGCTCCAATCACAATTTGACCATTTTGATGCACACTAACCCGATAGGTCGGTTCTCGTCCGCGCCCGTCTTTTGAACTTTCCGAACCCAGAGGAACCCCTCTCGCGACTAACAATGCATCATAAAAGTCAGTCAAGTTAACGCGAGTCTGATCATTTTTGGTAGTGGTGTAATAGCCACAACGCTTTGCAGTTTCCCGACGCGGCAAGTGCGACAGTTCTTTGACCTTTTGAAGTAATGCCTTCCCCGTTAAAGGAGTGGTTGCAGGTTCAGTCATCTGCTACAGAATATCCTTACGATTTCTGGAATGGTAATTAGCGTCAACTCTAAATGTTTGACTTTATAGAATATATCTCTAAACGATTCTATTTGAATAGGGCTTTTGAATAAATTCCTTTAGTATTAATTTTAATTTAGGTTTGCAGTCATGTACGAGCGCTTAGTATTCTTGAAAATCTGATTTAATTTCTCAACCGGAATCTGTAAATTAACGGGTGTCGAGCACAAGGTTATTAGCAAAAAAGCAAAAGACTTATTGCGTGAAAATCTCCGTAACAATTGGTTTGGATGCGGTGTTCTGCTCTAGAAACATGAGCAATTCGCATAAAATGGAATTTTTAAGCAATCAAAACAGTAAGTTCGGCGGTTTTGGAAGAAATTTAAGGTGTCTTTATCTGGAAACGGTGATTCAATAACTCTTACCTTCAATAACTCTTACTAAGTAAGCTGCTTGTTAGAGCTTAGACCGTCTGAATCATTAATCTTATTGGCTCAGTATCACGGATTTCTTAACGTTCAATCTATCTAGTTAAAGGAGCCTAGTTAAAGGAGCATGAGCCACCGTTTCATTCTGAATGGTGATGATACACTAAAGTTATGCGGAAGCCGAGCTAACGATATGACGGTCAATAGATTGAAAAGTGTCTTTGTTGACTAAGGCAAATTTCTTTTAGGTTTAATTTCTATCAAACAATGCTCCGATTCCGTATCGTTGTTGTCCATACGTTGACCCTCTGAAGTTCAGAAGTGCGGTTATCAAAATGCAAGTTGTCTTTAAGATTATTCGTCAGGAGCAGGGGAGCGCGCCGCAGGTTCAGTCCTACACGCTTGATGCTGAGCCAGGAAACACAATTCTCGACTGTCTCAATCAGATTAAGTGGGAGCAAGACGGAACGCTCGCGTATCGCAAAAATTGTCGCAATACTATTTGTGGAAGTTGCGCGATGCGAATCAACGGACGCTCTGCTTTAGCCTGCAAGGAAAACGTGGGAGGTGAAGTGGCTCGGTTTGCCGCCGAATCAGCCGTTCCCGAAATTACAATTGCGCCCCTCGGCAACATGCCCGTGATCAAAGATCTCGTGGTCGACATGAAAGACTTTTGGGGCACGCTGAAAGCGATCGATCCTTATGTCAGCACCGCATCTCGTCAGATTCCAGAACGAGAATTTTTGCAATCGCCTGAAGATCGGGCCAAACTCAATCAGACCGGAAATTGCATTATGTGCGGGGCGTGCTATTCAGAATGCAATGCCCGTGAAGTCAATCCCAATTTTGTGGGGCCGCATGCGTTGGCAAAAGCCTACCGAATGTTGGCAGATAACCGCGATCGCGCAACAGACGAGCGGTTAGAGAAATATAACCAGTCCACCGACGGCGTATGGGGCTGTACTCGCTGCTATTACTGCAATTCAGTGTGCCCGATGGATGTCGCGCCCATGGACCAAATTAGCAAGATTAAGCAGGACATTCTGGAGCGCAAAGACAGGCAAGTCACCCGTTCGATTCGTCACCGGAGGACGCTAATCGAGCTTGTCAAGCAAGGCGGCTGGATTGATGAGCGACAGTTTGGGCTAAGAGTGGTAGGCAATTTGTTCAAAGACCTTCAAGGCTTGGCGAGTCTTGCTCCACTCGGACTGCGCATGATTGCTCGCGGCAAGTTTCCGCTCAAGTTTGAGCCGTCCGAAGGTCAAAAACAAGTGCGATCGCTGATTGAATCTGTACAAGCATTTGAGGCAACGTCAAAGTCATGAACCCTGATTCCACTCCAGATACTGACTTGAAATCAGACAGTCCAGCCGAGCCGAGCTTTGGTTGGACGGCTTATGCCGAACAAATTAATGGTCGATTTGCCATGATCGGATTTGTCGCACTGCTGATTCTCCAGTTTGTCACCCGTCAGGACTTCTTTACGTGGCTTGGCTTTTAGCAATTTTTATTGGGGGTCAGTCTGAATTCCGGGTAGGGGCTGTCCGGCTCGGTTATAAACCAGCAAATCCCATTGACCTCTAGCGTTTGACTCGAACGCGATCGCGCGTCCATCGGCGCTAATTACTGGGTTTCGGACTTCGGCGCGCAGGCTCTCGGTTAAATTTCTCAGTTGACGATACTCGCGATCGTAGAGATAAATTCCAGATCTTCCCTGACGGCTACCTTCAAATACAATATATCGACCATCTTCTGTAATCGAAGGGTTCGACTCAACGGTGTCAAAGGCGTTCAGTCCGGGGAGATCGATCAGGCGTTGAGCGATCGTATCGTAAAGATAAATATCTTGATTGCCGCGCCGATCGGAGGCAAACACAATGAATTGTCTGGAAATGCGCGGGTTGAGATCGGCAAAGGCACTGTTCAAGCTGCGTCCGCCGACGGGATCAAACGGAAATCCAATCAGGTGACTTCCCCCACATCCGCCAAGTAGAGTCGTGATAGCTGCAATGACAACAGTAGAACGGTTCACACAAAATAAACTTTAACTAAGGACTCGGTGAAACGACAGGACGACCATTCGGAATATCTAACTCGATTCCTGCCCCCCGGTCAAACACTTCGATGTCCCACTGTCCGCGACTGCTACTCTCGAAGGTGACGTATCGCCCGTCAGGACTGATGTTTGGGTGTCGCACCCAGCCTTGATACAGCGATAACAACGATTGAGATTGCCCAACCGCGCGATCGTAGAGACGAAGTTCGGGAATGCCGCGATCGCTCGACAAGTAGACTAAATAACGACCCGTATAGCTGAGGCTGGGACTTTCTGCGATCGCGTTGCGTCGGTTTAAGCGGGGCAGGTCGATAAACCGTCGTTCCTCTAGGTTATACACCAAAATGTTCCGTCCTCCTTGGCGATCGGAAACAAACGCCATCAGGCGACCATCACCGCTAAGAGACGGCTGCTCATCGTTGTAGCGGCTATTGAGCGAAGATCCGCCCAGCACAGTTTCGACCGGGCTACAGGCAGCCAAAACGCTCAATAGCCATCCTATTGCAAAAAAATGTAGCCTCATTACCATTCAACCGACTGATCCAAAATTTGGCTCAAAAAATTAGGAGCGCACTAATACTGTACGCTCCCAAACCCAATTTAAGTTTTGTTGATTTACTCGCTCCAGTTGTCTCGCTCGTTGTCGTTGGAATCAATGGGCCGATAGTCTACATAGTTGGCATCGTCTCTGCTGGGTCGGTTGACGTTCTCAGAGGGGCGACGCTTAGGACGGGAAGAGCGATTCGGAGAGCGAGAGGGAGTCGTGCGACTGCGAGAACTACTGCCCCAACCACCTGATGTATCGTTGACGTCATCTACGAGCGGGTCGTCAACCGAGCGACGGGGACGACGCTCGCGCTCGTCGGCAGGTGCGAGGCGAGGTTCATTGCGGGAGGCTGCGCGACGAGTTTTCGGACGATCTTCGTAGTCATCTCGTGATCGCACGTCTCGGCTACTGCGAATACTCCGACCTGAGCGATCGTCAAACATCTCACGCTCGTCAAATTCAGCTTGATATGTGCGGCTGACGGGACGCTCGTTATCGACAATTGGGGCGGTGCGTTTGGCTTGCTCGGTAGAGACTTGCCGTAGGCGCAAATTCTCAACCACGAAGAAAATAGCGGAGCCGCTCAGCAACACTTGACCGAATTGCATGATCGGGTCGAAGCGCCAGCCGTAGAAGATCAAAATTAAGCCGCAGAGCAGACCGACCGCTGAGAAGAAGATGTCGTGGTCTCTAGACAGTTGGGGGCGCACCGATCGCACGGCATAGAGCGCTGCGCCGCCGACGGCAAGAACGATTCCCGTCACGCTGGCGAGATTGAACTGAAAGGCAACTTGCGCCAGGTATAGGTGCGAACTACTCGCTAAACCGATATCAAAAATACTCATGCGATCGCTTCTCCTAGATAAGACCTATGTTAGCGGCTAACGATTCAAAGCACCACCAAACTGCAAGCAAAAACCTCAGTCGGTGAAGAGAATGGCTACAAGTAGCGATGTCTCGACGGAAACTGAGGCTGAGCTTTAATTATCGCTGTGATTTCAGCTTGAGGGAAATTTTAATATGTTGGCAGCTATTCGCGAACGGTCATGAGCCGCGTTGAACTTTATCAGCTTGACTGATGATGATGAGTCCAACGGTTGCCGGAACGACAACGACGAGTAGACCCGCGAGGAGGCTGAGCAAAAAGTTCATTAAAGAAGGAGTCATGGACTTTACTATCCTTTGAAGACAACAACCAAGTGCTAATAATTTTAATGGTTTGTCACAACGTTGTATAGATCAAGATCAGGGATGGGGAGGAGCGCTGGGGCTGTGGAGTTAGAAGAGTGTCAGTGTAAAGGGGTTTGGTGAGGTTGACCGATTCTCGATAGAATGAGAAAGAGTTACAAAGCTTAAACATTTACGCGCTACAGGTTATGACAGGTTCTACAGTTGCGGCTTGGTCATTTAGCATTCTGCTTGGCTTGATGACGTTTCTCTTTATTTTTCGGATTGTGTTGACGTGGTATCCACAGGTGGATTTGAAGAGGTTTCCTTTCAATCTGGTGGCGGTTCCGACGGAGCCTTTTTTAGCACCTTCGCGCAGAGTTGTTCCACCGTTGGGTGGAGTGGATATTACGCCGATTCTTTGGGTGGGAATTTTTAGTTTAGTGAGAGAACTATTGTTGGGTCAGCAAGGGCTGATTACGATGGCGTTGCATTAAGGAGTTGGTGATTCTGGAGGGGAGGTGTAGGCGGGAGGTGTTCTGTTTCTGCCTAGACTTCGGGTTCCGATCCTTGGGGGCTTGCTCCCAAACCCCCATTGGGAGACCAGGGCTGGTTTATCTATGAGAGAAAAAGCAGAATGGAGCAGTTGTTTCTGCCCT